>CAZKYZ010000058.1:10966-13548 GCA_964557055.1 uncultured Desulfobacterales bacterium | reverse complement strand
ACAAAGGATCTGGAGCTCTCCGGCTTTCCCGCAGGGTAAAAAACATGGCGTAAAAAAGACAAGATCCTTGAACTCACTGGTGGTAAAATCCTGATCAGATTGCGAATGTTCTGGTTTTTTATCAAATTTATAGCCACTTTAGCTCTCTTCGCTATGTTTTTTATGCAACTATAGGGATAACTCCTTTCAAACACGGAGTTAAGCCTGCCGGTCCGGTATTATTTTAAAGCCTCCACTTTTCTGAAATCCCGGTACGGGGAGAAACTGTCGAGAATAACCAGGTCGGATGGAACGGTTTTAGCGGTGACAATTCTGGCGATCAATTCCCCCAAACCTGGCCCGAGCATAAAACCCTGGCCGCACATCCCGGCGGCGTGAAGCAAACCTTCGACATCGCGGTTCCAGCCCACCAGGGGCGAACCATCCGGTGTCATGAGGTAAAGCCCTCTCCATACCCGGCGAACACGGATATTTTTCAGTCGCGGCATCAGCTTTATCATGCGGTTGCATATCTGTGGCAGAAAGCGGGATGTCTCGCGATAGTCCTTGCCGACAATGGGGGGATCCGGTGTGATGCAAAAAACAATCTGGCCGTGCAGACTCTGGTAAAAATAGTAATTTTTGGAGCCTTCTTCGGGACGTAAATCGACCACCATTGTGGAAAAAAACGGCTTAACGGGCTCGGTAATGCCGGCCTCATGGGACTCGGGCACCACTGGAAGGGTACCCCCGACTGTTTGGGCCAGCTCGGCGGACGTGGCCCCGGCGGCATCCACAACAATCGGTGCAGCGTACCTTCCTTTGGCAGTTTCCACGGCGGTGACCTTTCTTTTCGAAGAGATAATTCTTCGGACTTGCATGTCGAAAACGAAGTCAACACCCACACGGAGAGCCCGGCGGTAAAAAGCATTGACGGATAGAAGCGGAGAGGCGGAACCGTCACCCGGTGAAGAGGTTCCCCCCTTTAGGCCGTCCATGTTGATGCCCGGCACAATTTCATTTATCCTTTCGGGTGTGACGAAATCGATATTCAGGTCAAACCGGTGCTGGATCGGCAGAAAAGATTTGAGGAGTTTTTCTTCTTCGTCCCGATATACCGGAAATGTGTAGCCGCCCTGCAGCCATTCGATGTCGTCTCCGTAGCGGTTTTTCCAGGTGGAGAAAATTTCGATGGATCGCAGGCAGGTGAGTATCTTGGCGGGGTCGGAATGGGTGGCCCGTATACCGCCGATGGCGTGTTTGTTTTCCCCCTGACCGGGAGAGGGCCGTGAATCGAGGACCAGTGTTTTTAGCCCGGCAGATCCCAGTGCCAGAGCGGTCGGAACTCCGACAGATCCCGCTCCGACGATGATGGCATCGTAATTAGTCATGGCTGCCCCCACCATCCGTGCCGGCGAAATTTCCCATGGGAACTTCCACGAACAGGGGCCGATCCACCCGGTCGGTAATGCTGCCCCGGGCGACGCCCTCTTCTTGAAACAGCCGCCAGATCATGGGGCGGCAGGTTTTGGAACCGCAAGACCCCATTCCCGCCCGGGTGATGGCCTTCAACTGGTTCATATCGCGCATCCCTCCCTGTATCAATTTTCGAATGTCACCGGCCGTCACGCGTTCGCACCGGCAGATGACGGCGTCATCAGCCAGCGGCGCATGCTCATATAGATCCAGCGGTTCGAGATGCTGTTCGCGAATCCGGATTCCGATAGCCTTGTGGGCTGTTTCCGGATCCATTCGGAGTTTTACCAGAAGGGTATCCGGATACTTTTTCTTGGTAATGATTTTTTCAACCGGGAAGGAACCGAGCCGGTTGCCGTCGATGTCCGTGATCTCGACGGTTTTGCCGACGTCCACATGTTCGCGCCAGATTTCGTACGGCAGGGTAACCAGGGGCTGATCCGCATTCTTGCGATAATCAACGATGCTTATCGCCAGGCCTGGGCAGACGGCGGCACAGCTGTGACAACCGGTGCAATTGTCTGCGTCAACGAGGTGGGGGATTCCGGTGATCGCATTGTTTTCCGTTTGAATGATGCCGGCCTTGCAGACGGATGTGCATGGGTTGCAGGGGACCTCCTGGCGGCAATGCAACACCGGGTAAACACCGTTTTTCTTTGGCCGGGTTGTGACATCCCGGACCGGACCGGGTTTTGATTTGAGAACCGCTACTTTTTGATCCCATTCCAGCGGTACCTCTTTAGACTCCACTCCCAACGAGCGGGCGATTTTGACACCTTCGATTTTGCCGGTAAACATGGCGGCGGAGGCCTCCGCAATTTCCTGGGCGTCCCCGGCGGAATACACATCCATTCCCCAGGCCTTGGCTTTATGGTAAAATTCGTTGACTTCGGAAAGCCCGACAGCGATCAGCACGGTATCTACGGATAAACGGCGGCTGGTTTGGGGGATTACAGTAAATTGGTTATCCAGGGCGGCGATGGTCACCGATTCGACCTGCTCGGTTCCATGCGCAGCCACCACCGTATGCCCGGTGAGGATCGGTATGCCCAGGCGAGCCAGTTTATCGGCATGCACCTTGTAGCCGCCGACTTCAGGAAGGGCTTCGATGAGTGCCACGATTTCCA
>CAZKYZ010000058.1:0-10956 GCA_964557055.1 uncultured Desulfobacterales bacterium | reverse complement strand
GAATGGCGTGGTAGGCACCTATGAGCCCGACATTTCCGCCCCCAACCACAAGAATTCGCGATGAAGATCGGATCAGGTCGCGGTTCACAAGTGTCTGGAATGCACCGGCGCCATATACTCCCGGCAAGGTGTTTCCGGGGAAGGCAAGCGATTTTTCTCTGGCACCTGTCGCCACAAGCAGTTTTCGGGGTTTTATCATGGCATAATGATTTCCCTCCACCATACCGACGATGCCGTCTGAGAATACACCGACTGCGGTGGTATTCAGCCGAATGGAAACCGCAGAAAGTTCGCGAAGCTGCTTTTCCAGCAGGTGGCCGATATCGAATCCCCGGGTTCCGGCGTATGAATCGCCCACAGAACCGAAAAATTTGTGGGTCTGAAGGACCAGCTTGCCGCCAAGCCGGTCTTTGTCGTCAATTAGAAGGGTTGGAATGTTTCGTTTGCCCAGTTCGATGGCCGCCGAGATACCGGCTGGACCGCCGCCAATAATTAATACATCGACTTCGGTGACCCCGATGGGACTTGTTGCCGTTGCCTGATCGGCAGCCGGCAAGTCCGGAAGACCTTCCACACTGAAGAGATCAATTCCCTGGGACAGCGCTGTCATGCAGGCTTTTACCGGTTTACCATCCGCGATCACAAGACATTGGGAGCACTGCCCATTGGCACAGAATAATCCCTGTGGACTGTTGTCTTTTGGGTGGTGTCCGAATACGCGCACATTGTTTGCCGTAAGGGCGGATGAAATCATTTCACCGGCATATCCCTGGAGCGGTTTCCCGTTCCAGGTAAAGTAGACCCGGGGTTTGGCCGGTATTGCCAAAACGGGATGTCGGGTAATTCGACGGTTATCCATTAGCGCCACCTGAATTTTGGTGAGATATTTTTAAATGGTTAAACCATTATAAGGCATCCCTAAAGCCGCTGTCAAACAAAAAATATACCTTTAATATTAAATAATTAGATACTTTTTTGGGGAAACAGACAAAGACTCGGAGAGACAATTTGGGTTGACTTTGCGGGGGTTTTGCTTTAATGGTTAAACCATTACCACTTTAATATTTTTATCAATCAACCTGTGGTGGAAAACAACCGATGTTCAAAGCGGCTGTTCAAAACAGAATTTTCCAGGATGTCGTTGACCAAATCCAGGATGCCATTCTCGACGGGAAGTTGAGGGCCGGGGACACCCTGCCTCCGGAGCGGGAGTTGAAGGAGATGTTCGGTACGAGTCGGGGGACACTGCGGGAAGCATTGCGTGTTCTGGAACAGAAAGGGTTAATTGAAATCCGGCTGGGTGTCGGGGGCGGGTCCATCGTTCGTTCCATCAATACGGATCAGATCAGCGAGAGTCTTGCCCTGCTGGTCCGTTCCCGGCAGGTGAGCCTTGAACAATTGGCTGAATTCCGGGAAGGCATCGAAGGGATTGTTGCCGCCAAAGCCGCTGTAAGAGCGACCAGGTTAGATACAGAACGGCTGCATGGCATCCTGAAAGAAGCACAGTCCTGTATCGACAGGAATGACAGAGACGCTTTTCTCAATGCCGATAAAGCCTTTCATATGGCATTGGCACAGATAACCGGCAACCCGATATTTAAGACGCTGATATATTCGGTGCATGAGAACATTCACCGCTATTATGATACGTTTCTTTCCATGGAAGAGCGTGAGCTCAATGAGAACTACCGAGACATAAGAGATTTGCTGGATGCCGTGGAGAAGGGGCGCGCGGAGGAAGCCGAAAAAGTTGCCGTCAGGCATGTACGGCGCTTCAACGCATATATGCTGGCCAGGAAAAACATTACCGAAAATTAATTTCCGAGAGGAGTTGTTATGCCCGAGTATCGTTTTATGGAAGTGCTAACCGAAAAGTATCCGCCAAGTGAAATCAGGCACGGCTATTCGAACCGTTCTCTGCATATCGATATCGGAAAACCATCCGTGGATATCCTGCCTGTTTCCGAAGAAACAAAATCTATTTTTACAGGCGGCAAAGGGTACGATTTGAAACTGTTGTGGGACCAGGTATCCCCGGATACAAAATGGGATGATGGGAAAAATGCCATCTGTATTTCCTCGGGTCCCATGGGCGGCACCCCGATCTATCCCGGATCGGGCAAGAGTATCGTTACCACCCTGTCCCCGCTTACCGGATCCGTTATGGATTCCAACGTGGGCGGGTATTTTGGCCCCTATTTAAAGTTTTCCGGTTTTGATGCGATGGCGCTTACCGGTAAGTCTGTAAAAGAGATGGTCGTCTTTATCGACGGTGTCGACAGTCAGGTGCAGTTGTTTGAAGCCGAAAACCTGCCTGCAGATGCCTATGCGCTTTCGGCTGTTCTGACGGAACATTTCAGCCAGGGAAATCCCAAGGACATTTCCGTAGTATCTGCCGGACCGGGAGCACAAAACACCCTGTGGGGCTGTTTGAATTTTTCATGGTACGACAGCAAGCGCAAACGGGCACGCTATAAGCAGGCCGGCAGGGGCGGTATCGGCACTGTTTTTCAAAACAAAGGGCTGAAAGCACTGGTAGTCCGATGGGATACCGTCAACGTTAAATCCAACAACCCCGCGGACATGGCAGCTTTAAAAGTGGTGGCGAAACAGCACTCCCGGGAAATTGTCGACCTGGATCCGAAACAGAACGAGATGGCCAGAATCGGGACGACACACATTGTCACCATTATGAATGATCATGATTGCCTGCCGACCAACAATTTTCGGTATGGCAGCCATAAGGAGGCAGCCAACCTCGGCCAGTTGGTCTACCGGCGGATGTTCGACAAGGGATTCGACGGATGCTGGTACGGATGTACGGTGGCCTGCTCCCATGGCATTAAAGATTTCGTGCCATTTACGGGCCCATACGCCGGGCAAAAGGTGTTCGTGGATGGTCCGGAATATGAAACCATCGCCGGCTGCGGATCGAATCTCGGTATTTTTGATCCGAATACGGTGGTGGAGATCAATTTTTATTGTGATGCCTATGGACTTGACACGATTTCTGTGGGAACCGGTATCGCTTTCGTGATGGAATGTTTTGAAATGGGGCTGATTAATACCTCGCATACCGGCGGCATGGAACTCTTGTTTGGGAATCGGCCGTCTGTGCTGGAATTGATCCACCAAATGGCCCGGGGGGAGGGCTTCGGTAAAATTGTCGGTAAGGGGATCCGCCGTATGAAAAAAATTTTTGCCGAGGAATTTGGCGCCGATCCTGCGACGATGCAGGATATCGGGATGGAGTCCAAGGGCCTGGAATTTTCGGAATATATGACCAAAGAGTCTCTGGCCCAGCAAGGCGGGTACGGAATGGCGCTCAAAGGCCCTCAGCACGACGAAGCCTGGCTTATTTTTCTGGATATGGTGCATAATTTCATGCCGACCTTTGAAGATAAAGCCGAAGCCCTGCATTGGTTTCCCATGTTCCGAACCTGGTTTTCACTTTGCGGCCTCTGCAAGCTGCCGTGGAACGATATCGTGCCGGAAGACAACAAAGATGAGGCGGAACCGGCCAAGGTCGTCAAACATCTGCGGTGGTATGCAGAATATTTTTCGGCGGTAACCGGCAGCAAGACATCTCCGGATGATCTACTTGCCATGAGCGAAAAGGTATACAACTTCCAGCGGATTTTTAACCTGCGGATGGGATATGGCCGCCGGGAACACGATGTGTTGCCTTACCGCGCCGTCGGTCCGGTAACCATGGACGAATACGAATCCAGGCAGGAACGGTACGATAAGCAGCTCACCGAGGAACACAGGGTGGATATCGAAGGCAAGTCCACAAAAGACAAAATTGCATTACTGCGGAAAATTCGTGAAGACGCCTATGACAAACTGAAAGATGCCGTATACAAACGCCGGGGATGGACGAACGACGGCATCCCGACCCTGGAAACAGTAAAGCGGCTGGGGATCGATTTTCCGGATGTGGTGGCACTGCTTAAGGCCAACGGCGTTGACAAATGATCCGGGTCGCTGATCAAGAACTGCCATGGAGGGAAGATCTTACCATTTCCGACATTCTTCGTGAAGTGGGCGACAACAGCCACTACGTGGTGGCCCGCATCAACGAAGAATATATTCCCCACAAGCGCTTTTCAACGAAGAAGATACCGGACGGAGCAACCGTCTATTTTATTGATATGGTGGCGGGGGGATAAGCCCCAGGTTCCCATTGGTCATCGTAGAGTCCGGTCGCCAACCAATCTTTGCTGCGGGTTGCTGTTCCCCTTGAACGCCATTACTCCCATGAAACATATTCAGATTTCCGAGGACCCCTGTTTTGGGTTGACATAATTATGTATAATAGCTACATAAGTATATGTCTGAAAATTTTGCGTGGTTGATCCGCTGTTCCGGTATTTTTCTTTGCAAATTGGCGCCGAAACCGACACCTCCGTAGAATCTTTGCTTTCCTCTTCGCTTCGGGTGCGGTACTTTTGCCTAATACTTGAAAAGTATTGACAAAAGAGTGACAATCCAAATAGTGTATAGGTGTCATTTACTTGATTCATAGACTGAGAAGGTCAATCCCGATGACCAGCGGGGACGGAAATCCACGGGGTGCCAGTCAGGAGCAATCCGGTGTTTTTTTCGATAAACCAATTATACTGGCGATCAGGTCTCTTGCCACAGCCATTTCGTTAATTCGAGGTGAATTTATGGATTCCAGAATGAACTGTTGGATCAGGTTAACGACCGTTTTTTTTGTATTCTTCTTGTTTTGTACGCCTTCTTTCGCCCAAGGGGCCTCGGCCATCGATCTGGACACGGAAAACAAACTGGAAAAGTTGGACCCGGCGGATATTGATGCCCTGGACGCGAAACTGGCTGCCGCCATCGAACTGTATTATGATAAAGCCTATGCCCAGGCCCTGCCGATATTCCAAGAAATATCCGAAACTGTGGAAACGGCGGACCTGATGTTCTGGATCGGCGACTGCGCCCTTGAAACCCGCGATTATCAATTGGCCAGTGAAAAATTTCGGAAAATCCTTCTGATTGATCCTTCGCTGCACCGTGAGCGGATCAAGCTTGGGGAAACCTATCTTCGGATGGGCAAGATACCCGCTGCCAGAAACGAACTGGAAACCGTTTCCAATGATTCGCCGACGCCGGCTGAAAAGCAGGAAATTGACACCTTGCTTGCCGAAATGGGAGGACCGCGGCAAAAATTATCGTGGAATATCCGTTTTTCCACCGGACTCATGTACGACAGCAATGTTGGTGTCGCCCCGGAAGAGGGGGGCTATCAGACGGCGCGTGGAACCATTCAGAGAAACAAGGATCCGCGGGAAGATGGCGCTTCGGTTTCCAGGCTGACCACCAGCATGCTTTATGACATGGGCGCAGCAAATGGCTGGATGTGGAATACGGGACTTTATTTATACAATAAATCTTATTTTGATTACAGCTCGTATAATTATTTCAGTGCGGATCTCTATACCGGCCCGTGGTGGATCAGCGGCCGTCACCTGTTACGGATTCCTTTCGGCTACCGGGACACCTGGTACGGCGGTAATCACAACAGCGCAACTTTCCATATTGACCCCAGTTATCGCTACTTTTTTAACCAGAATTTCAGTCTTACCAGTCTCTTTACTTATGGTTACACGGATTATCATAAATCAGGGCTTTCGGATCTCGATTACAACCAGTACCGTTTCCAGGTAACACCCACATTATCTACAGACGACAAGATCAACAATTTTTCAGCTACGTTGGGATACGATATCAAAGATGCCGGAGAGGATACCGTGTCCTACGATGGGCTCTATTTTTCGGTCGCCTATCTCGGACACATTTTTCCCCACACAGACCTGGTCCTGCGTTATAGCCAGAACAACCAGGACTATGACGGAACCGATCGAAATTATTTAAAAGGTCGGGACGACCGCAGGCATACAATGTATCTGGGAGCGACATACAGCTTCCTGGAGAACTATTTTGCTTCCGTGGAGTTGACCCACACCATGAATACGTCTAATATGGAAATATACGAATATGATCGTACAACCGTTACCACCAGTATAGGCTGCAATTTTTAATTGCGAGGGCACCATTATGAGATATAAATATTGCCATCATTTTCTACTTGTTTTTGTATCCATTATTATCATATCCACCGGCGGTTTTTCAGCATGGGCGCAGGAGGAAAGAGGGCATTTCGTGCCGGAGAATCTTCTTCCGGTCGAATTGCAGGGAATGGCTGTTAAGGATTATTTTGTGCCTACAACCAGCCAGGAGGTCGGCAGTATTTCCATGATGAGCGGTCATCTGGTTGTACTTCACAAAGATACCGGAGAAGCGTTTTTTGCCCAAAAAGGAGACGCCATATTTGAACAGGACCTGTTTTTTACCCTGCAGGATTCCAAGTGCCGGTTGAATTTCAACAACGCCGATATCGTTTCCATGGCCGCGGACACCAAGATCAGCATTGATGAGATGGTTGATGACCGGGCCCAGAAAGAGAAGAAATCACTGATCAGCATGTTGCGTGGAAAGGCCATGTTTTATGTGGTCAAGCTGTTCAAATACCGCAAAACGTCAGCCACCGTAAACACGCCCACCGCCGTCTGCGGGGTCCGCGGCACGAAATTTATTATCACGATAACCAAAGAAACCAAGAAGTCGGCCCAGGGAATCCCAGTCTATCTGGCGGACCTCTCCCGTCCGGCGGAAACAGCCTCTGATTTACCGGTTCTCTACCTGGCGGCAGCGGAAACAGCAACGGTAACGAAATTTGATGTTATCGAAGGTACTGTTGAGCTAACGCTACCTAACGGAGATAAAGTGATCTTGCATTGGGGCGAATCGGGGTGGGTGGATTCCGATGGAAATTGGTGGAAAGGATCCACAGAAGGAGATCCGCAAGAGGGTGAAATCTTCACAAAAGACGATCCAGGCGACGGCGAACAGGATCCGGAAGAAGATGCCGAGGATAACCAAACTGACAGAAATAATATTGAAACGCAGCTGATCACACCGACACCGACACCGACACCAATCTGGTAAACGTGGGAGGAGATAGATTACCTGGGTGAATCCGGCGGGTTGCCGGATTCACCCGTTTTTTTGTTCAGGCGGGACAAATTTCGGCGGAAAGCCTCGTTTTCAGGGTCCAGCGCCACGGCCTTTTGATAATGCTTGGCGGCATCTTCCAGCCTGTTTTTTTGCATCATCGCCGTTCCGAGGTTGCTATGGGCGATCCCGGATTGTGGATCTATTTGAATTGCATGCTGAAAATTTTGAATTCCTTCCTCCAGTTTTCCGGTTCTCATTTTCAGTACGCCAATGTTGATAAAGGCATCAGCGTAATCCGGTTTCAGGATAGCCGCTTTCTCCAGATGGGCGAGCGCTTTTTCCATATCCCCGCGGCCCATGTATAACAGCCCGAGATTGTTGTGGGTGATCGCGTAACGGGGTACCGCCTGAATGGCGTTTTGATACGATTCAATTGCCTTCTCCACGTCGTCGTTGCGACTGTAGTAATACCCAAGGTTGGCATAGGCAAAATGGTTGTTACTCGTAACCGCGGCGGCATGCTGAAACAGGGTCAGATCGTTTTCCCAGTGATAAACCTGATACCAGGAAAGGGTTGCCAGCACACCGGAAAGGGCGACGGTAAGGGGAACTTTTAATCGTTTTATCAGGGTGCCTTTTGTAGACAGCGACTCCAATCCCCATGCAAAGATGATAAACAGACCGATCAGGGGTATGTAGGTATAGCGGTCGGTCATTTTGTGCGGGCCAACCCGGAAAAAGCCGATGACCGGCAGAAGGGTCACCATGTAGATCATCCATCCGGTGAATAGATACGGGTATTTTTTTCGAAAGCCGACAGCCACAGCAGTTGCCAGAAAAATTGCAGCCACGCAGATAATTGCCGAAATGATAGGCGTTTCTACGGGGATTGGATACGGCAACGCCAGATGGATCGGAAAAAACATCCGGCCGATGTAGGCGATATAAGAGTAAGCCGCGTACGAAAGATCGTTGACTGTGGGCAGTAACCTGGGCGATGCCGGCATACTGCCGTTTCCCATCGCGAAAACAGCGATAAGGCCGAACAGCAGAGAAACAGAGACAAGAAGTGCTTTTTCCACAAGAAGAAATGCAACAGAACAGCGAGGGGCAGAACCGACTATACCGCTTCCGGCCGAACCTGTCCGCCTCAGGGGCCAGTAGTCCATGATGAGCAGCACCAGGGGAAGTGTCAAAAGCATTGGTTTGGACATCAGGCCTGCGATAAAGAGAACAAAAACGACGACAAATCGCCAAAGGGAAGGAGCGGCCACATAGAAGCAGTACGAAAGGATGGCCAGCAACCCAAAAAAGGAAGACAGAACGTCTTTCCGGTCCGATATCCAGGCAACCGTTTCCACGTGAAGCGGGTGTATGGCGAAAAGCATGGCAATGATAAAGGAAGGCCAGCTTTTTTTTGTGGGCAGAAACAGGATAAAAAATAGAAGCACGGTATTCAGGATGTGCAGACCAAGACTTGTCAGATGGTGTCCAGCGGCGTTACTTCCGAAAATGTGGCTGTCGGCCATATGGGTCATCCAGGTGAGCGGATGCCAATGTCTGGAAAAAATCGATGAAAAGGCCCATTCGATATTTTCTGTGCTCAATCCGGTATAGACATGTGGGTTCTGGGTGATATACTCGTAATCATTGGCGAAGCCGAAACCGAGCAGCGGGTGAAAAACGGCCAGATTGAGCAGGATGAGAATCAGGACAAAAATGTATGGTGTTGGGTTTCGCATATCAAAAGCAGATCCGGGTTATTGGTAAATCGATTATGAATAGCATTTTTAGCCGGCAAATTAAATCGTGAATGTCCAGTCCCGACATAAACAGCCTTTTGGCAGGTTGACGATATCGCTTGTGGTACCGGTTCGAAACGGCGGCGCCATGCTAGAAAAATGCCTGGAAAGTGTTGCGTTGGCAAGACCGGGTGCGGATGAAGTCATCGTTGTGTCCGATGGATGCACCGATAATGCCTGGAAGAAAGTGTCGGGGTCTGATGTCCGGATCATCCGTCGGGAGAAAACCGGGGGGCCGGCAAAAGCGAGAAACGCGGGAGCCGATGCCGCTACAGGTGACATTCTCTTTTTTTTGGACGCTGATGTAATCCTGCATAAAAATGCGATTGCCATCATCCGGGACTACTTCGAAAGAATTCCATCAGTGGATGCACTGTTCGGGTCATACGATGATCGGCCAACGGGGAAGAATTTCTTATCCCAGTATCGAAATCTGTTCAACCATTTTATCCATCAGAACGCAAGCCCGGAAGCGACCACTTTCTGGGGCGCCTGTGGCGCGGTCCGAAGCAGGACATTCCAGGATTTGGGCGGCTTTAATGAAACCTTTCGCGTTCCCTCCATTGAAGATATCGAGTTGGGCAGCCGGATGAAAAAAGCGGGAAAAACGATCCGATTGTTAAAAAAACTGTATGTCACCCACATGAAGGAATGGCGTTTTTTCCCCATGGTAAAGACGGATATTTTCCGCAGGGCCATTCCCTGGTCACGGCTTATGCTGACCCAAAAAACAATCGGGAAGGATTTGAATCTCAAGTACACCCATAAAATCAGCTGTGCTGTTCTTCTGGCTTCTCTTTTTTGGGCCGGAATGGGCCTGCTGTTTCCACTCCCAATGATTCCTGTTCTAATGGCCCCTGCTTTGCTGCTGGCGCTGAATGCCAATCTGTATTGGTTTTTCTGGCAATCCCGTGGGTTTCTCTTTATGCTTCGTTCGATCCCGATGCACTGGCTCTATTATTTCTATTCCGGAATTTCATTTTTGTATTGCTGGTTGGAGGCCGTTTGCCAAAAGCGGTGCTACCCTTCATTTGGAAAGGATTCGTGAGTTTGGGACAAGATCAGGCAAGGGGAAGCAAAAACAGCTTTTCCGGCAACAGCGAAAAAGTTGTTATCATGGGTGCCGGGCCGGCAGGCTTATCGGCGGCATACCAGCTGGTGAAAAAAGGCTATCGTCCAACGGTTCTGGAAAAAGCGGACAAGCCGGGGGGCATTTCCAGAACGGAAGAGTACAAGGGATTCCGGTTCGATATCGGCGGCCACCGGTTCCTGACGGAGATGGCTGAAATCCAGGAGATTTGGGAGGGCTTTCTGGGCGATGATTTTATCCGTACCGCACGCCGGTCGAGTATTCGGTACGGCGATCGGGTTTACCGGTATCCGCTTGATTTTTCAGATCTCTTGAAAAATCTGGATGTGATGGAAGCGCTGAGCGTCACAGCCAGTTATGTCCTGGCCCGGCTGAACCCTTCCAAACGCGAAAAAAACCTGGAAGAGTGGATGATCAACCGTTTCGGGACACGGTTGTACGGCACCTTTTTCAAGCCTTACACGGAAAAACTGTGGGGATTGCCCTGCAGTAAAATCCAGGTGGAATGGGCCATTCAACGGATCGGCCGACTCTCTTTGAGAAAAGCGGTTTTGCACTCCCTGTCCGGAAAAAATCCGGTTCGCACGCAGATGAACCATTTTTATTATCCTGTCTCCGGACCGGGTCAGCTGTGGTGGAAGATGTCCCAATGGATTGGGGAAAAGGGTGGTGAACTCCGCTATGCCAGCAGCGTTTTTCAGGTAAACCATGCCAAGGGAAAGATAACCAGCATAGATATGAATGACGGCCGGGGTGGCTCGGAAAAAATCATCGGCGATCATTTTATCAGCACCATACCGCTTTCGGCTTTGATCCGGGCGATGAAACCACCTCCGGAACCAGATGTTGTCAACGCCGCAAACGGCCTGAACCACCGTGATATGATCATTGTCAACCTGATCATTGACCGACCGGACCTCTTTCCCGATCAATGGCTGTATATTCATAATCCGGGTATCAGAACGGGGCGGATTCAAAACTTCAAAAACTGGAGTTAGACCAAAGTTGAAACTTGAAGCGTAGTTTTCT
>CAZKYZ010000057.1:0-13701 GCA_964557055.1 uncultured Desulfobacterales bacterium | reverse complement strand
CCCGCTGTTCCTCCAGCTCCCGGTACACCATGTACTGCCACTCCGGCTCATCCGTGTAGTTGGCTCCAGCCATATGAACGGTTACCGGTACACCGCCGGGTGGCTGAAAGCAAAAGCCGTCCGCAGCCGGCTTTAGCGCTGTTGTCCAGGTTTGCTCCGGCCCGGCAAAGGCTTTGGTAGTGTCGTGAAAACTCCGGTATTCGAGATCCGGCCGTATGATGAGCCGCACGGGTAGCGCATCCGGAGTTCGGTCAACTGCCTTTCCGACTTTGGCCCGCCGGAACAGCAGATCCACCCGGTTTTCCCCGGGCTGCATCCTTGCCCGCACATCCAGCCGGATATGCTGTCCCTGACCGGTAGGTAAGTCAAATCGCCATTCACCGTAATGGCCCGGTGACACGCTGAAAGATTTCTGGCAGTCGCTCGACAGTTCCCGGGAGTAATCCTGGAACACCACCCAGGCCCGGCAGCGCGCCAGCACCACCAGGCGATCCTCAGGATGGTCGGGACTCAAGTTGGCGGCCAGCAGTGCATCATAACGGCTCTCCAGGGCGGCCCAGCAGCCGTGAGCACGCAACATCCCGCCGCGACCGTTAGTACCCAGAAAGGTCAGCGACCGGTCCAGGATCTCCCGGCGTTCGAAGGTAAAAGGAGAGGACGGCAGAGCGCTCTGGGCCGGCGGCAGCAGCAGCAAAGGCGCCTGCTGGCGCTGATTTCCGGTTGGGGTGTAGCTCCAGATCACCAGTAGGGCGGCCGTATCCTCAGCCGGGGCCGAAACCGGCAGAAACAGGGCAAACTGCATCTCGGTGTTATCGGCCAGGCTGTCCTGAACGGCCTGGACCCGTCCGTCCCTTTCGAGGCGCGCCCGGAACGGGTGTGCCGAGCGTATCAGCAGAAAATGGCCAGGAGGCACCATCACCTTCCGCCGCAGATCCTGCGGGTACTGCCAGCGAATCACCCGGGCGGCAGCACCGGCCGGATCGTAACGGCCACAGAAGACCGCCGGGTCGGCGGCCAGTTCCTGCGCGGCCGCTGTTGGGTCGAGATCATCGATGTCCAGGGTTCCCCGGCAGTGGGTAATCACGCCCAGGGCACGGGTTTTCAAACGCTGCAGGCGGACGCTGTCCGGTAACCCGGCCGGGCTGTCCATCTTTTCCTTCAAGAACGCCACCGCCGCAGGGTCCCGGTCCAGGCAAAGGACTTCCGCCGGCGCCAGTTGCCGGCGACACAGACCGTTCTCCCCTTCCAGGACAATCTCCTGACCGGTCAAAAGGTCATACCAGGAGGCACCCGGATCTATTCCCGCTTGCCCGGGCCATTCCGCCGTGACCGGCTGGTCCGGGTTTAGATTGATCAGGATCAGCAGGGTTTTATCGGCGGAAGGACAATTGCGGATCAGGACCAGGCAGTTTCCACTGCCGACCTGTGCCAGATGGAGCGTGGCCGATCGAAAAAAGCAGGGATGGTTCCGGAGCAGGAAATTCAGCCGGCGGATCCAGTCCACCAGGTTGGGGGTTCGACCCCAGTTCAGCGGTGGACTGTCGTGGACGTTGATCTTTTCGGTTGCCAGCCATTCAACACCATTGGCAAACCCGAAACCGCCAGCGTGGCTGCAAAAAGCTGCCAGGGCGGTCCGCATCCGGGCCCAGGTTGGCGAGGTTGCCGCCAGGCGTTGGTTATCGTGGGTTTCGGCAAAATGAATGGTTGTCCCCAGTCTGGCGGAGATCTCCTGAGTCGGCGGCAGGTAATGTTCAATGGCCGCTCGGTCGTAATTCTGAAACAGTTCCGAGTAGGCCCAGTCGAATCCGCCGGTATTAAGCAGTTCACGCGTCACCGACAACTTACCGCCCAGCCCCTCTAAGAAGAAAATGGTTTCCGGGAACTGTCGGCGAACCGTGGCGATGATAAACCGCCAGGCCGGACTTGGGACCATATAACCGGCATCGCAGCGGAACCCATCGACGCCCCGCCGACACCAGGTCAGGAAAATCTCCGCCATGGTCTGCCACAATCCCCGGTGCCGGTAATCCAGACGGGTAAGATCTTCCCAGACGATACCCCAGGCCCCGGGGTTCTGAATGCGCCCGTCATCGTCCCTGACCAGCCATTCCGGGTGGGTTTCGTGCATCCGGGCAGCCCAGCCGGTGTGGTTGATGGCCAGGTCCAGAATGATCCTGGCCGACCGCTGATGGATAGCATCCACCAGTTCCAGGAACTGTTCCAGGGGCGTTGCCGCCGGGTCGAATTCGGCTTGGGCAGGGTCGATGGCTGTAAAGCCAAGGGCCGCATAAGGGCTCCCGAAACGCCCCATTCGGGCGTATGTAGTGGGGGTCGGATGCACCGGCAGTAGTTGCAGATAGCGGCATCCCAGATGCATAACGATGAAATCGAGTTCCCGAATCAGATCGCGAAAAGTCCCGGACGGCGGAATAACCGCATACCCGGCCTGGTCCAGTTCGGCCACAACGCTGCGCTGCGGTTCGGTCAGCTGCAGGCCATGTTCCTTGCCGGGTCCGAACTGGCGAACAAAGGCGTTGTAAATGATATTGGCACCACAAGTATCCGCCGGTGACACGTTAAGGACTACGTTTTCGCCGGGCGGCCAGAGCGGCTGGGACGCGTTTTCGGGCATAAAAAAACACTTGGCTTCGAAGTGGCCGGTATCGCACAAGGGCACCCTGATTTCATATTCTCCTTCCCCGCTCAGCCGCATGGGAATGTCGTACCAGTCCCGGCCCAGGGGCGGGCGCTGGTGCAAAACAGCAGCAATGATTTCACGTCGGATGGCTGCGGCGTGGCCGACATTGGTGCGTAAAAAAGCCCTCCCGGATGCGGCCGGTGATACCAGCAGGCGAAAAGTGAGCGTGTCCCCCCGGTAACAGTTATACGACTGCCCCGGTTCCGGTTGCTGCGAAATGGAAAGTGCTGCAGTCACAGTGGTATATCTCTCGAATAAGGTTCTCCGATAATAACATGATTCCATGATAACGCCATTGATGTATAAATCAAGATAATATCCTCCGGAGTCCATATTTATGCGTTCAACGGTGCCGGTCATGGAATCGTTAAACTGCTGAGAGATGAGGGTAAATTGCCGGCTATTCTGGCAGGAACCTATACTTAGTTTCCATCCCCAAATGGTCTGTGGCCCAATCCCGCCGCACAGTTCCCTTTCCGGGCGCAGACTTTCCGTTTCGGCCCGGCAGGTCGAAGAACCGAGAATCATCAGATCCTTTTGGCGGTGAGGGCTTGCGGTGTGAGAATACAGCGGCACCTGCGCAACCCTGGATCCGGGGCGCCCATCGGCTATTGCGAAAAAAGAATGAATCGGGCCTGTTTGGAAATGCCTGCGCTTCTTTCCAGCAACCCCCTCTATATATAGGATTACGAAAGTTGTTTCTCTTTACTGCTCATTATTACTGATTTCTCTTGACTTACAAAATCAACCTTTGCTACTTGTCGACAGTATCCAAAAAAATCTTTTTTACCCCAAACATTGGAAAGGAGGTTCGATGACAAAAGCAGAATTGATAGAGAAAGTGGCAAAGGAAGCAGGAATCACAAAAGTGGCCGCCGGTAAGGCCGTAGCATCTTTCCTGGGTGGGATGGCCGGCGGGCTGAAAAAAAAGGGTAGCCGAGTGACTCTGGTCGGTTTTGGGACCTTCAAAACAGTTTACCGCAAAGCCCGCACAGGACGCAATCCACAGACAGGCGAGAAGATCAAAATCAAAGGCCGTAACGCTGTTACCTTCAAGCCGGGCAAAAACCTGAAGTAACAACAGTGCAGGGATAAATTATCTCGAGCGACCGGTCAATAAAAACCGGATCCCGGCGCCAATTTCATACAAAGCCGCATTCCTTCAAGGGGTGCGGCTTTGTGCGTTTATAGCGTCAATGGATCGGCCGTCATTTCAGGCACCCCCATCAACGTTATTATCCTCCAGATTCCGTTTCATCCGTTCTCACGGTGGCGGTCATATTGTTCATAGGCAACGGATGTCGTGCCGTTTGAGGCTTATGGCAGGCTTTTTACCACGCCATCACTTCAACCCAGCTTCACGCGAAAAACCTGCCGGATCTCTACAGGAACAGACCATTTGTCCAGGGCTCGGGCCTTGCCGCGGGTCATGTCCGGCGATGTAAAACAATTGTCATTCCGTGGAATCCTCTTGAGTTCGCTCTCGATATCCGATTTAGTTGAATTCAGGAGTATTTCAAATTATCAGGAGAATTGCCAACCATGAATATTCAATCTGTACACCCCAAAAAAAATCGGGCCCGAATCCTTCTCTCAAGTGTGTTCGGCCCTTACGCCCAAAACGACGACTTCGGCTCCCGCCGGATCAACCCCATGGAGCTCTACCAGAACCAGGTTACGCGCGAGCAGGGGGCTTATTCCCTGCGGATGTTCCACCGTTCCTTCGGCCTGATGCTGATTCAGGAGAATATCGAAGCACCTTGCACCCTGCTTGATTTTCCCGATCTTAAACGCTTCACTAAAGAGCTGCAGAACAACGCTTACGATATCGTCGGCATCAGCGGAATCATCCCCAATCTCGGCAAAGTTAAAAAAATGTGCTCCCTTGTGAGGCAGTACCTTCCCGGAGCTGTCGTTGTGGTTGGCGGCCATATAGCCAACAAACCGGACCTGCAGCAGCGGATCGATGCCGATTATATTGTGAAGGGAGAAGGCATCCGCTGGTTTCGCCGGTTTCTCGGGCAGGACCCCAATGCCGCCATTCGACCCCTGACCATCTCGTCCGGTTTTGGAACCCGCATCATGGGGCATACCCTCAGCGACAAACCCGGCGACACGGCTGCGATCCTGATACCCTCCGTGGGTTGCCCAATGGGCTGCAATTTTTGCTCAACCTCCGCTCTTTTCGGCGGTAAAGGCCATTTTATCAACTTCTACGAAACCGGTGACCAGCTGTTTGAGATCATGTGCCGCCTGGAACGCAAACTGAAGGTGCAGTCCTTTTTTACCATGGATGAAAATTTTCTGTTTCACCGCAAGCGCGCACTGCGATTGCTCGAACTGATGCAAGAACACGGCAAAAGCTGGGCACTGTATGTATTCAGTTCCGCCAGGGTTCTCCAATCATACACCATGGAGCAGCTTTTGGGGCTGGGAATCGCCTGGGTATGGATGGGCCTGGAAGGCCGCCAAAGCCGCTACCGCAAGTTACAGGGGATCGATACCCGAGACCTGGTCAAACGCCTGCAGGCCAACGGCATCCGCGTCCTGGGGTCATCCATCATCGGCCTGGAAGACCACACTCCTGAAAACATGGACGGCATTATTGATCACGCCGTCAGCCACAACACGGTATTTCACCAGTTTATGCTGTATACACCGGTTCCCGGAACACCTCTGTATGCGGAGCACCAGAAAACGGGAACCCTTTTTCCGGAAGCGGTGTTTCCCCCGGCTGACACCCACGGTCAATACCGCTTTCCCTACCGGCACCAGCACATTCCCAACGGAATGGAAGAGTCGTTTCTCAAACAGGCGTTTTGCCAGGATTTCGATGTCAACGGCCCCAGCCTGCTGCGGCTGATCCGGACAACCCTTGACGGCTGGCTCCGGCACCGGCATTGCCGGGACAAACGAATCCGTGACCGTTTCGAGTGGGAAGTAAAGCCCCTGCGGACAACTTACGCAGGCGCCGTATGGGCCATGAAACGGCAACTGCGCGGTAATAAACCCCTGGCAGCCAAAGCGAATGCGCTGTTACGGGATTTATACCAAACATTTGGACTAAAAACCCGGGTCATCGCCCCCGTTGTGGGTATGTACCTGCGGGTAACGACAAAGATGGAAAAAAGACGGCTGCAGACCGGCTGGACCTATGAACCAGCAACCTTTTGTGAAAAAAACAAAGCCGCCCGGCAAATTCAAAAACTGTCGGCCGTAAGCCCCCGGCGGGTGCTGCCCGACATTCGCCCGCGAATCGTGCAACCGCTCCCAGCCTCCGGGGCAACTGTGGAACCGTAATTTTTTTGGATCTGAGGAATTGACAAACACCCGGAGTCTGCGTTACAAGGGTATCGTGATCGACTCGGTCCAGACGGGAGAGCATCCGGTTGTATGGGCGATTAACTCAGCGGGAGAGTGCTACCTTCACACGGTAGAAGTCACTGGTTCAAACCCAGTATCGCCCACCAATAATAACAAGGAGTTACGGCATAAGCTGTAGCCCCTTTTTTTATTTTGCTACCGTTTGCTACCATCGGCCTGAAAAATCAGTCTTTCATACCCACTTGCCGCCTCTGAATTTACCGGTTTTACTATAAATCTTGTTCCGTGTTCAAGCTCAATCTCTAAGCTTTTTTGGAAAGCCTTAACAGGCTAATTTCATATTCCTGAAGTACAGTAACGTCCAACCAGTCGTGGATAGCGCGCGAGTGTATTTATTTCCTCACCGGGGGTGAATACGGCCTTAACATACAGGATAAATTCCGGGCTGCTGTTAAATAACGTCATCGAACCTGCCATATAGACCACCTTTCGGCCATTGAAATCTATTTGACGGACACCTTTGCCGAATCCTTCGGTACCGCGCCTGTTCTTGGAAATTTTAATATCGAATTTCGAGGTGGGCGATACCGTATCGGATAGAAATGCAAAGATGACATATGTTTCCTCACCCATCGATTTTTGTTTGGCAGAGACCGCCCTATCGGCTATATAGCGCTGCAGCTGATCGAATGTTCCGGGAAGTTTTCGGGATCGGATGGCTGCCGACGGCACGATGTACAATATCGGCTCCGGAAAACTGGAATACCCTTCGGCTGTCTGTTGGTCGGCTGACTGCTCGACACTGTTGGGCCACACCCGGTCCGAATATTGGCGGCTGCTGTTTCCCATAGCCGACGGCCCCTTTTGGGCTATTTCCTCTTTTCGAACATTGAATGTCTCGATCGCTTTCAGGGATGGATTGGCCACGCGGCCAGCAGCCAGATCCTTCTCAAAACGGGCTATGCCAGCCAGCAGCGTTTTGCTGACCGTACCGTCTTCAGTGCCTTCGTAGTAGCCGTGCCGTCTCAACCCGTATTGGATCTGTATGACAAGGTCACTACCGGGGCCTTTGTCAGCGGCAGGGCTGGCTGCCTTCCGTGACAGGGCATTCAGTTGGCGCACACCGGCGATGGTATTCGCATCCGGCGAATGCGTTCCAAAGATCCCCATTACCGTTCGGGGATAGTGGCTGACGGAACCGGCCGGTACAAAGGTTGCCCGGTAGCGCTTCTCATCAGGGCCGTATAGGGCGAAACGATCCTCGAGATAGCTGATGATCAGGTTATCGCCACGCATTGTCCTGGCCGAAGCCGGTGGTTGCGGACTGTCTTCGGATCCCATCATGCTCGGCTTCATGTCAAATGAAAATGAGCCGACATTGGCGTTGTTTTTTGTCTTTGGGGTTGTGGAAATCGCTGCCAGATTGAGGGTGGCATCCTGAGCACCTGCCCCGCTCAGAACCGCAAACAAAAGGTAGGTGTGTTCGGCACGGTCATTTCCGGCAGTCTTTGCCTGCTGCTGTAGCTGCCGGTGCAATGCGCCGGTGTCATTTTGTTGAAGAATTGATGCCGGCAGATCGTTCCCGCGGACGCAGAAAAATTCAAAGTCAAAGGGCTGCTGTTCGGCCGGATCAAGTGCTGGCGCGGCAGATTTTCCGGCGGCCGATTGGCGGGCCCGCTGTTTTTTGAACCGTGTGATCCTGTCTGCCAGTCTGCGTGTATCCGGATTCTCGCCGCCACCTTTGGAATTAATGGTGTCGCCGACACGAAAACGGGTCGCCGTAATAGAAAAAGCCCCTTTGAAAGGGTCAGGCGGCTTGGTGGTATATTCGACCAGCATTGCCTCACGGGATTGGGAAACCAGGACAATCTTGTCGAAAGGCGACAGGTCGAAGCTAAGCCCTTTCCGAGAAGCAAAGCGTTTCAGGGTGGTCAAGTCCTCGGGCCATTTTTCGTTGGCGTCCAGATAGGCCAGGGCGGCGGCTCGGATAGAGCTGGTATCCTCTTCGCCGGGAGGACAGGGCAGTTCCATCGGTTTTGCGATTGCCAGGGCTCCCGATCCAAGAAGGATCGCCCAAAAAAGAAGGTGAACGCCGGAACGCAGCGCCCTGATCATGCTTACCCGCCTGATCGATAAACGTTTCCTGCAATCCAACATGCTATTTTGAAACATCGATAGGTACCCCCCCCTCTTCGGAATTGACATCCTGCTGACTAAAATCGACTTCACCATGAGGCAGCTGATGGTTGGAAAAGTAGGTGTCCACCTCGAAGGAGCCCACATGATTACCGTTTCGATCCTTGATCTGGACTACGGAATACGTGTGTGTACTTGTGTTTGTAGGCCTGTTGTCTATCCAACCGGTCAAGGGCACCCGGTAGCCGGTCACAGCCCCCACCTGGACAGTGTGACCGCGCAGGTCGAGGCCGCCCGAGTCCACCAAATTCTGCAGGTATGCGGCGATAGACTGGTTTCTTTCGATGGAAGCTTCCTGACAGGAATCTCCCCGCCATACGTATGTGGGGAACATGGGAAGATGGTGTGTTCTCTGCCAACCTAAAATGGCACTGCTGACCTCCGCCCACGTCCTGGTGCTGGCCCAGGGACTTTTTTCCTGTTCTTCCGACGGTTCGGCTTCGGGTTCAACTTCAATTTCTTCTACATCGTCGCTAGGGGTAAAGCCATCCGGTTTTTCATGCTTTTCACCACCGGAATCCATGCCGCCACTGACACTGCCAACACTGCTTCCTCCAGCGCCACCGGCGCTGCCGCCACCACCTCATCAGTGGGCATGCGCAGATTGCACCATTTCGAAGGGTGGTGCCAGGAACACGAGGGTGGCAAGGAGGGTTGTGGCAAAAACCAGAAACGCAAAACGCAAAACAGGATAAGATGGTGTCGACATCAGGACTCCTTTCACGCAAAAGCTGGTGGCCGTGGTTTACAAACATCCAGTTGGATTGTAGCTTCAGCTCAGGCTGATAAAAATTTCAGTATATACATGGTCTTCTATGACAAATCCGGTCGAAAAGGAAAATTGACACTGCATGGAAAGTCAATGCCAATCGATGGATCGTACTCCATTATCATATCTTTTTTGGCTTTGAAAGAGGTTGAGAAAATGGAAGGGGTCAAGGAACCGTGAAGGGCAGGTGTAAGGTGTTTCGGAAAAAGAGAAATAGCGAATTACGAAAACAAAGGCAAAACCTTAAAATCTTAAATCGGCCAGGGATGCACAGGGATATGCTGGTTCATGGTTCGTAGTTGACCGTTCATGGTTGATGGATTTTACGATGAGCTAAGAACGATGCGGGGAAAACATCAATGGGCAGGACATTTGCCAGAGGACGTGGTTTGGGCTTTACATCCCGCAGCCCCAGGTGTTTCCAGATCTTTTGAATCACATCCGGGTCTTCGATGAATGCAATGACCCGTATTTCTCCAGAACATTTGGGACACACCAGGGGATCAATTTCATAGATTTTCTGTATCAAGCGCGCCCAGTATCGTTCACCAAATTACTTGAACGCCCGGTTTTTCATTGAGCGCACCTCACCGGTTTCCGCCAGGAGTTTGAAGATCTTGTAACTTCGGTTTTCCCCGAAAACGGATTCCCCGACAGCCCCCACCGGGGCGGATCGTTTCACACTGAGGGTGACCATCCAGAACCGGTCATCATCCGTCAGTTCCGCCTCCTCGAGAATCGTGCCCAGCACCTGGTCGGGGTAAAGCCGTTCGAGATATTCAATCGCTTTTTGGGACGCTTCCTTGATATCAATCATCTTTTTCTCCAGACGGTTCCTGGCGGGTCAATCGGATGCCCCAACCGGACATCAAGCCCTCTCGCTGCATGAAAATTGAAAGCTATTGAAACTTTGGATCTGCCCCCCCCTTTTTTTTATGGCCAGTATCAATATAGATCAAACACCAGGGGTCAGTCAATGTGAAGATACCACTCGCAAAATAATGGCAAGTCATACAACTATTTCGAATTTCAAAATTCTGAATTGATTTTTCTCCCGCGATAACGTAGATTTCAAAAATCGACTTAACAATGGTGGCAGTTGCCCACATCCGGAAACGATCATTACCGGAAATGATTATTAATTGATATTTACAGCAAGGGGGAGCCGCAATGGTGAAAGTGTATACAGAAATCGGGGGCCCGGAAAATCTCGTGGACCTGTTTGAACAGGCTGTTGCCAAGTTCAGGGACAACAAGTTGCTTGGAACGAAGAACCTGTCCAAGACGGATTATGACTGGATCACCTATGGTCAACTGGCCGAACGGGTGGACCATATGCGGGGTGGTCTGGCTTCCGTGGGGATCGGCAAGGGAGACGGAGTTGGCATCATCGCCAACAACCGCAACGAATGGGCAATTGCGGCCTACGCCACCTATGGGCTGGGTGCCCGTTTTATCCCCATGTATGAAGCGGAATTGACCCGGATCATGAAATACATCGTCAAAGACTCCGGTGTGAAGGTGCTGCTGGTTTCCCGGGCGGACATTCTTGAAAGAATTAAGCACTTTCCGGATGAGATTGAAGGCCTTGAAAAAATGTATATCATCGAGGGCGACGGCGAAAACTCCATGGTCCATCTGGAGAAAATCGGCAAAGAAAATCCCGTCTCCTCGGTAAAACCCGCCAAGGAAGACATTGCCGGTCTGATCTACACCTCCGGCACAACGGGCAACCCCAAGGGTGTCCTGTTAAGCCACTACAACCTGACCAGCAATGCGGTAGCCGCCAGCATGATGCTGCCTTCCAACATCGGCGCCGGCGACCGGACGCTTTCCTTTCTTCCATGGGCCCATTCTTTCGGACAGACCGCGGAACTACACATGCTCCTTCATTTCGGCGGCCAGACTGGTTTTGCCGAAAGCCCCCTGACCATTGTGGACGACCTGGCCATGGTGCGCCCTACATTGCTGATAGCCGTACCGCGGGTGTTCAACAAGGTCTATACCGGTCTTAAAGACAAGATCCAAAAAGAAGGCGGCCTCGCCAAGTTCCTCTTTGACATGGGGCTGAAGGCGGCTGCGGACAAACGGGCCGCCGGTGGAAAAGCGTCTTTTCTGACCGGATTGAAAATCGCCCTTGTCGACAAACTGGTCTACAGCAAGGTTCGTGAAAAATTCGGCGGGCGGCTGAAGATGGCCCTCAGCTCCAGTGCCGCCTTGAGTGGCCAGATTGCTGAATTCTTTTGGGATATCGGTATCCCGGTGTGTGAAGCCTGGGGTATGACCGAACTGTCTCCGGCCCACACGGTCAACACCCCGGAAAACAACAAACCGGGTACCGCCGGGCGGCCTATCCCCGGCAGTTCCATTAAAATCGAGAAGGTCGCTGAATTCGACGATAATAAGGAGGGTGAAATCATCGCATACGGCCCCAACGTAATGGTGGGCTACCACAACCTGCCCGAGGCGACCAAAGAGGTCCTGCGCGAAGACGGCGGGCTGCACACCGGTGACCGCGGGTGGGTCGATGAAGACGGATACCTGCACATCACCGGCCGCATCAAGGAACAGTACAAACTCGAAAACGGAAAGTATGTATTTCCGGTAGCTATTGAAGAGGCTGTCAAATTGAGTATGTTCATCGAAAACGCCATGGTCCACGGTGCCAACAAGCCTTTTAACGTGGTCGTCGTGGTTCCCGACTGGCTGGTAGCCCTGCCCTGGGCCAAAGAACAGGGACTTTCCCAGGACCCGCAAGAGTTGGTCAATGCGCCCGAACTGGTGGCGCTGATCGAATCCGAAATCGAAAGTACCTGTAGGGAATTCGCCAACTACGAAAAACCCAAAAAGATTTTGATCCTGCCGGAAGCCTTTGCGCCGGAAAACGGCATCCTGACACCGACCCTGAAATTGAAACGGCGGGAAGTCCACAATCTCTTCGGAGACAGAATCAAAGCGCTTTTCGAAGAATAGCACCAGACTGTTACTACCCTGTAGTCGCAGGCAGCAATCAAAACCGGCGGCAGCGCATGCACCTGAGCTGCCGCCGGCGTTCGAGCCAACTCAGTCGTTCCCGTTTGAAAGCCAGCATCCCGGATCGGTTCCAAAAGGATCCCCTGTCAGGGCATAGGAAAGGCACTTGAGCCCGCCCCGGCATTTTTTGCCGTAACGACAGCTCCGACAGCGCCTGTTCAGGTTTTTTTTACTGCGAAGCGACAGAAAATGTTCGGAAGTATAGTATAGTTCCGGAAGGGGGGTTTTCAGCAGATTCCCTACCCGGATCGGCATCCGCCGGCAGGGAAAAAGGTCGCCATTGGGCTGGACGGTGATCAGTCTATCACCGGCCAGGCAGTGGTAGGGCCGCCCCCCGGCCACCAGAAACTGCAGCGACCGATTCATGGCAATCTCGGTGATCCGGGAAAATTGAAATGGGCCACCTTTGTTGCGAGCGCCTTTCATGATCCCGAAAAACTCCTTGACCTCCGCAGGACTCAGTACACTGTCGGCCAACCCGCTGCTATTACCCGAAGGTATCAGGCGATCCGACCACACCCGGGAAACCATCAGGCGGCGGCCCAGGCGGGCCACCTCGGGGAATTCACGATAGTTGGCCCGGTGCGCGGTAAACGAAATCGAAGTGTAGATGCCGGCCTCCACCAGACAGCGGATGGCTTTTACGGCTTCCTGGAAGCTCTCCGGCCCGCGGATCGCATTGTGGGTAGCCTCGCTGCCGTCGATACTGACCTGTACATAAGTGGGCCCCAGCTTTTTCAGGCGCCGGGCCGCGTCGGCATCGACAAACCCGCCATTGGTGAGGATCGCAAAGCTGAAGATTTCCCTGTTGGCGGCAAACACCTCAAGCAGATCGAAGAAATCTTTACGCATAAAGGGCTCACCGCCGGTAACGGTGATATGGCCGCCGATGGGAAGCCTCGATACGCCCCGCCACACTTCCAGAAGCTCCATGTATTGTTCCAGGATCCCCAGCAGGTCAGGATAGTCAAGTTCCTGGCCATGATAGGATTCCTGGTAACAGTGGGCACACCGAAGGTTACAATGATCGGTAATGTGCCACTGGAGCAGGAGGCTGCGTGGATAATAGAGTCTGGCCCGCCCCATAACGGTCTCCAGTATACGAATCTCTCAACGTCTGACTGTATGTGTCCGGGCGTTGCGTCCGCAGGTTTCATCAGATGGAACCTGCGGGGTATCAGCAACGCGGCGATTACTGCTGTGCCGCAACGACAACTTCGGGCAGCGATACGTAATTGATGGCACTTTTGGGATTGCCGCCGATTGACTTACTTTTGGGAGCCATGGCGCCGCTAGAAAACAGCCCGACCTGGCAAGGCTCTCCTGTTGCAGAAGGCCGGCTGTCGGTCACGATGGCCTTTACCCAGAACGGCCATTTGGAAGCAACCGAAAAATTGCCCGGTATTATACCGATATACCAGCCGGTGTCGTATACGTAGTAACTGGCAGCCGTCTCGATACCAACGATATTACCCTCCACCCGTGTTTCGGAATGGCTGGGCCACACTTCAAATGACATAGCCGGTGATGTTCTGTCTTTGGAAAAAACGACAATGGCGTAATCGTCCATGTCACTCGGCACCGATTCGGGGTTGCGTAGAGGAACTGCAGCGGCAACGGTTTTGCTGTAAAAATGATCATAGCTCGCTATTGTTTCCAACCCGAATGCGGTAATAGCGGA
>CAZKYZ010000056.1:0-14024 GCA_964557055.1 uncultured Desulfobacterales bacterium | reverse complement strand
ACCAGAAAAAAACTACCATAAGGATTACCGGTGCTTTGACCACGGAAACGACAGCACCCGTGCTTGAGACGCTACAGGAAGAGATCCGCCGGTTATCACCCGAACACCTGACCGTTGATCTGAATGACATACCTTTTTTTAATGATTACGGTGCCTTGTTGATCGTAGAGCTGCGCAGTCTTTGTAACTCACTGGGTGCCGGATTTCAATTGACGGACACAGATGGAAAATCAAAGAAAATACTGGATCTAGTCGGGTTTGAATCACTGGACACCTCACAACAGTTCGGGAAAAAACCTTCCGAGAACATCTTCGTCCGGCTGGGTTCCGCCAGCATCGATATCTTCGATAACCTGCGTTTCATGCTCTCTTTCATAGGATCCCTCGTGCTCTGCCTCCTTCATATTTGCCGGCACCCAAAAGCATTGCGGATAGGAGATACGATCACCTGTATGGAAAAAACCGGGGTGAACGCCTTGCCGGTGGTGGGGCTGATCAGCCTCCTGCTGGGCTTGATCATGGCGTTCATGTCTTCCTTGCAATTAAAACAATACGGTGCAACCATCCTTGTCGCTCAGCTCGTTGCGATTGCTATGGTTTCCGAACTGGGTCCCATCATGACGGCCATCGTCGTCGCCGGACGATCCGGTTCCGCGTATGCTGCTGAAATTGGTACCATGAAAATTTCGGAAGAGGTTGATGCCCTGTTTACCATGGGATTTGATCCCACCCTTTTTCTGGCAATCCCCCGAATTGTGGCCGCAGTGATCGTGGTCCCCGCTTTGACGATGTTTTCAAATCTATTCGCCATCCTCGGCGGCCTGGTCATCGGGGTATTCATGCTCGATATCACCCCCGGTGCGTATATGACCGAGACATTCAAAGCGCTCTCTCTTTTCGATGTGGTCTGGGGGCTTATGAAAAGCGTCATTTTTGCCGTTCTCATCGCTGCGGTGGGTGCCCTGAGGGGTTTCGAGGCCAGGGGCGGTTCTGCTGCGGTGGGTAATGCGGCTACATCCTCCGTGGTAACCAGTATCTTTTTGATCATTCTGGTTGACTCCGTATTGGCTGTCATCCGGAGTTACTGGAGATAGGCGCAGATGCCGGATACCCAGCCGATTATCACCGTGAAGAACCTGGTGGCCCAGTACGGTGAAGACGTTATTTTAAACCGTATCAGCATGTCGGTAAAACGGGGGGAGCGTTTCGCTATTTTGGGAGGCAGCGGCTGTGGTAAAAGTACCCTGCTGCGGCATCTGATTGGATTGAACCGGCCTGCGTCGGGGTCCGTCGTCATCGATGGCACCGACATCAGCCGTTGTGACGACAAACGATTCAAAGAAACACTGCGGAAAACCGGGGTGCTGTTTCAGGGCGGAGCCTTGATCGGTTCCATGACCCTGGCGGAAAATATCGCTTTGCCGATTCTGGAATATTCCCGTCTTCCCAGAAAATCGGTTTTTAACCTGGTGCGTATGAAATTGAATATGGTTCATCTGGGAGGTTATGAAAACCATCTCCCTTCGGAAATATCGGGTGGCATGAAAAAACGGGCCGGCATGGCCAGAGCCTTGGCGCTGAATCCGAAAATCTTGTTTCTGGATGAACCCTCCGCCGGCCTGGACCCCATCAGTTCGGTGGAGCTGGACGAACTGATTCTCCATATCAACCGGACCATCGGCACAACCATGGTGATTGTCACCCACGAATTGGACAGTGTTTTCAAAGTGGCCCAGCGTGTGGTAATGCTGGATAAAAAGACCAAAGGAATTATTGCAACCGGTGATCCGCAAGATTTAAAGAAAAACAGCAACAACCGTTCCGTCCGAAATTTTTTTAACCGAAAAACGGACGACTGATCTGAGGATAGGAACATATGGCCTCCATTAAAACCAAATTCGCCGTCGGGCTTTTCTTAACATTGGGTAGTATAATCGCCATCGCGGCAATTATCTTTCTCGGAATGTCTCACCTTTTTGATGAGACCAAGCCTTACGTGGCATTTTTTGATGAATCCGTACAGGGTCTTGATCAAGATTCACTGGTAAAATATCGCGGTGTTACCGTCGGGCGGGTCCAGCGAATCAAGGTTGCTCCGGATGCCACCCTTGTTGAGGTGATAATGAAAATTGATACCGATCTCAAGCCAAACGAAAATCTTGTCGCCCAACTGAAATCGGTTGGTATCACCGGCATGGTGTATGTGGAATTAGATCGCATAACTCCCGGTGATCAGGCCCTTTTAACGACCTCCATAAATCCCGCCGGTGATAGGCCGATCCCTACAAAACCGTCTGAGATCAAACAACTGATGCAAAGCCTTGACGACGCATTTGCCAATATCAACGCTCTGGACATACAAGGTATTTCCGACAGGATGATCGCTACCCTGGATTCCATATCCGTTGCGGTGGAAGATGCGGACATCCGGACCCTATCGGCAGGTATCCAGCGGTCGCTGAAAAAAATCGAAAAGGCGTTCCAATCCATCGACACCGCTGCCAATTCCTTTAACGATTTTTCCAGGGACACCCGGGTTGCTGTAAGCAGAATCGACGCGCTCATCGCCGACAGTCAACCCGATTTACGGGACGCCATAGCTGAATTGAAACAAACCGTTGCCGATATCGACCAGCTTATCAAGGGAACCGACGGGACCGTGCAAATGCTTGGAAAGAACCTGGAAGCAACGCTGCAGAATATCGAAGAAGC
Organism: uncultured Desulfobacterales bacterium; assembly: GCA_964557055.1. GTDB lineage: Bacteria > Desulfobacterota > Desulfobacteria > Desulfobacterales > CAZKYZ01 > CAZKYZ01. Next base: position 11,312 of record CAZKYZ010000056.1, on the reverse strand, counting down.
CAGCAATCATCTAAACCGGACCCTGGAGTTGATCGCAGATCAGCCCTCCCAACTGGTATTTGGAGAGCCCTCCCGACCGAGAGAACTGCCGGCTGAATAGAACTGGTGCTCAAACAACCAATAAAACCCGGGTACCTGTCATAGATGAAATGAATTACAGTTACCCGCTTGTTGCAGTTTGAATATCCGCTGGAGAATGACATGCCAAACAGAATCATCATTACCATAGCGACCCTTTTCGTAATCGTCATAATTGCCGGGTGTGCGGGAACGGCCAATCCGGAATATAAAATGGACTACTACACCCTGGAATACCCGCCACCGGTACTGGATAAACTGGAGCCTCTGCCGTATTCCATCCGGATCGACACCTTCAATATCAATCCGGTATACGACACCAACCGGATTGTATTTCGGGAATCGTCCCACCTGCGCGAAACGTATGTCTATCATCGCTGGCGGGCAAAACCGTCGGTATTGGCCATGTACTACCTGGCAAGAGACATGCGCCGCTCCGGTCTTTTCCAAGGGGTTTTCATTCACGGCGCCGGAGGCAATTCCACCCATGCTGTCGAAGGCACCGTTGACGAGTTCTATGAAGAGGACAACGCCGACGGCTGGAACGCTGTGTTGGAAATAACGGTTACCCTTCTGGTTGAAAAGGAACCGGACGTCAGTAAACGGATTCTGTTTCAACGCCGGTTTTCAGCCTCCCGGAAATGCCCTTCGAAAACACCCAAAGGTGTCGTTGAAGCCATGAGCGCCGCCATGTCGGAAATTTCCGCGACGGTTATCCGGGATTTGCACGCGGCCCTGAAGGAAGCCTCCTGATAACGGCCGGTTCTTTGCCCTGTCAACCAGCGCCCTTTGTAGCGCCGGTTGCAACCGAACACCACCAACAAAGATTGGGAGGATGGCGCCATGACAGGCAGTGTGGTTGAAAACCTTAAGGCAACCCTGTTCGAGCAGGTTTTTCGAATGCGGCTTCCGGAAAACCATCTGAAAAAGCTCCTGGAAAACGACAAGCGTTTTCGGCAATTCTCCCGTTATGGGGGAGGCCTTCTATACGACTATTCCCGCCAACGTATCGATGCGACTGTTTTTGATTGTTTGATTCAGCTGTCGGAAACCACAGCGGTGATCGAACGGTTTCAATCCATGACGGCCGGTGAAATCGTTAACGTCACGGAGAACCGGGCAGCTCTCCACACTGCCATGAGACGGTTTGACACCGAGCCGCTGATGGTCGACGGAAGGGATATCACGGCGGACATAAACGAAATCCGTGCGTCTATTCGCCGGTTTTCCGAAGATGTTCGCAACGGCGGCATATGCGCTGAAAACGGTAACCCTTTCACCGACGTGATTGTTGTCGGGATTGGCGGATCGTACCTGGGAACCGAATTTGTGGCTACGGCTCTTGAATCTGCGGCGGATAACGGCAGAATGCGGCTCCACTTTCTTTCGAATGTCGATATCGACAATTTCGGTCGAATTTCCCGCCGCATCAATCCGCAAACCGCCCTGTGGATTATCATTTCCAAGAGTTATACAACGGCCGAAACCATGGCCAATGCATGTCTGGCTGCTGCCTTCCTGAAAAGCCAAGGGATCAACCCGGCCCGGCACACCGTCACGGTAACCAGCAAGGGCAGCCCCGGTGACGATCCGTCAAACCCCTGTCTGGCATCTTTTCATATGTTTGATTTTATCGGTGGCCGGTATAGTGTCACTTCGGCGGTGGGTGGGGTTCCCCTGAGCCTTTACCTGGGCTATGAAACCTATGAACGTTTTCTGCAGGGGGCTGATGAGATGGACCGTCACGCCTGCCAGGCTCCGCCGGACAAAAACATTCCGCTGATCGCGGCACTTGTTTCCATATGGAATTCCCGTTTTCTCGGCTATGGCGCCCAGGCGATTATTCCATATTCAGCGGCGCTTGCAAAACTGCCCGCTCACATTCAACAGCTCAACATGGAAAGCAACGGAAAAAGCGTCACCGCAGACGGCCGCATCCTGGACGGTCATGCCGGCACGATCATCTTCGGTGAACCCGGAACCAACGCCCAGCACTCCTTTTTTCAACTGGCCCACCAGGGTCGGCCTTTTCCCGTGGAGTTTATCGGAATCCTGCGACCGGCCTACGAACAGTATGACGGCATCACTGATAGCGTAACCAACCACCAGGAACTGTGGGCCAACATGATGGCCCAGGCAGATGCCCTGGCCAGGGGAAAAACACACCAGGAGCCTTCTCTATCCTTTGATGGCAATCGCCCGTCCGCCACAATTCTGATGGAGAGTCTGTCCCCGGAAAATATCGGTCGGCTGCTATCCTTCTATGAAGCCAAGACTGTGTTTGAAGCTTTTCTCCTGGGCATCAATCCCTTTGATCAATTCGGTGTTGAGCTCGGAAAAAAAGTTGCCGCGAGGATCCGAGATGAAATTTCCCGGAAAAACCAGGACGATGCATACGACTTTTCCCGCCGGGATGAAACCAGTCGCCGGTATCTGGAATTCCTCTTTTCCGGAAAATTGACCTGAAGAAGTTTGAAGAGGCCTCTCCGGCCCTCATCCTGCAGTTGCCTATGAAACATGACGATCTCGGGTGGTCAGGGAAACCGGTATACGATGCTCCCCCAGGTCAGCCCGGACCCCAGTCCAAGGAACATGGCCGTGTCGCCTTTTTTGCCCAGCAGCTTCATTTCAATGGCTTCGTCCAGCGCAATGGGGATGGTAGCGGCCGTCGTGTTGCCGTATCGTTGAATGTTGTGAAACACCTTTTCTTCCGGCACCTTCATGGCCTTCTGGAAAAACTGGTTGATGCGCATATTCGCCTGGTGCGGAATATAAAGGGTGATGTCTTCCCTGGAAAGACCGGCTGCGGCCAGGGATTCATCCGCCACTTCCGGCAGCATTCGAACGGCCGCCTTGAATATGGCTTTTCCGTCCATTACCGGATACTGTGCTCGATCCCGCAGCATCTGTTCAGAAATCCTGGGGCTCATGACGGATGCCGGCGCCAGTGTCATCAGACTTTTCGCCATGGAGCCCCTGGCATGCAGGGCTGCTGAAAGGATGCCGATCTCTTCGCCGGTTTCCCTTCCTTCCAGGCAGACAGCTCCGGCACCGTCACCGAATATGACGGTCACGTCCCTTCCTTCCGTCGATTTATCCAGCCCGGTGCTTTGAACTTCTGCGCCCACAAACAAAATCTTTCGATAGGTCTCACTGCGGATAAAGGCATCGGCTGTGGATAAACCGTACAAAAAACCGGTGCATTGCTGACGGATGTCGAGAGCCGGTGTCGATTCCAGGCCAAGCAGGTTTTGGATCAGGCAGCCCGGCCCCGGAAAATAAATATCGGGGCTTAAGGTGGCGAAGATGATCAGATCGATATCCTCCGGCTGCCAGCCGGCCCGATCCAATGCAATTTTGGCAGCTTCAAATCCCAGGTCCGATGTCCCGACACCCCCCTCGTCCGGAACCCAGTGGCGCTGCTCGATTCCCGTACGTTGCTGAATCCACTCGTCGTTGGTGTCCATCCATTGGGTGAGATCGTCATTGGTGACAATCCTCGGAGGAAGATAGCGTCCGGTGCCGGAAATAATGGTTCGAATCATGAATGTCCCCCTTTATGCGAATACCGGTTGTCAATCATAAATCAGTTGTAATGTACCCGGTTTTGAAACTTATTTTAGCGTTAACGACGCGAGAAGGCAACTGAATATTTAGATTGTTTTCAGTATTCGCAACCGATCAGATGCCGGCGTTGGCGATCTCGTTTTCCGGACCTGTCTCTATGGTGACGGGTGGCGGTGCTGGCATGAAAAGCCCGCGAATATCCTGAGAGATGATATAAAAAGACGGAACCATCAGCAGCGTAATCCCCGTTGCGAAAAGGACGCCGAAACCGAGGCTGATGGCCATGGGGATCATAAAACGCGCTTGCAGGGAGGTTTCGAAAATCATCGGCGTCAGTCCGAAAAAAGTAGTCACAGAAGTCAGAATGATCGGTCGGAAACGCCGGATTCCGGAGGCGATGACCGCCGATTGCATATCTTTGCCCTGGGAACGCATACGATTGACCGTATGGACCAACAGTAGAGAATCGTTGACAACGACGCCGGACAACGCCACCAGCCCCATCATGCTTACCAGGCTGAGGCTGTATCCCATGATAATGTGGCCGATCACGGCGCCGACAAAACCAAACGGAATCGCGGAAAGGACCACAAGGGGCAAAAGGTAGCTTTTGAGCGGTATGGCGATCAAGACGTACATCACCAGCACCGCCATTAGAAAACCGGTTTTGAGAGATGCCATGGATTCTCTGCGGGAACGATCGCCTCCTTCAAAGGTATAGGTAAGGCCTGGATACTTCTGTAAAAGGCCGGGCATCTCGTCTTGGGCGATGGAACCCAGCACACTGCCGGAACTGGTGACGTCGAAATCGAGTTCCGCGCTCACATGCACGTTGCGCTGGCCGTCCGTTCGAAAAATGGCTGTGTAGGATCTACCGCGGTCCAGCCACGCGGCGCTGGACAGCGGAATCTCGCCGCCGTCCGGGGTGGTAATGATCATTTCCTCGATATCGAACTCAGAACTGCGCTCGTTTTCCGGCAGCCGGACCATGACTTTCACCAGATCTCTGCCCCGCTGCTGCCGGATCGCCTCCGATCCGTAAAAGTGGTGCCGTAGCTGGCGCCCCAATTCGGTGGCCGTAAGCCCCAGACTTCTGGCTTCCGGCCGGATACGGAAATTGATCTGGGCCTTTCCATCGGCAAACCCGTCGTCCACGTCCTGGATACCCTCGTAGGCCTTCAGTTTTTCCGCCAGTTCGACGGCCGCTTTCTTGAGCACATCGATATTGCGGTGCGACAGCTGGACATCGACCGGTTTACCGCCCCGCGGGCCTCCGGCGGTGGCATCGAAAGAAAGGCTTTCGACACCCGTGATCGGACCGATTTTCTTCCGCCAGCGGTTGGAAAAATCGACCCCGCTGAAATTGCGCTGGTCCGTGGGAACCAGCAGAACCGTAACCGAAATGGAATGGGTTCCCCGCACACGGGTGTTCATGCCCCGAAAAATGGACTGGCCATGGCGCTGGTTTTCTTCCTCGATGATGGCGAAAGCAGCGTCTTCCAGCCTTTTTTTAACCACATCCGATTCCGCGGCCGCGACACCGAACGGCAATTCGGCCGATGCTTCAACCGAGTCGGATTCGATTTTTGGAAACGGTTCGATGGCGATTCTGCCGCCGTTTACCCAGCCGATGGTCACCATCAGCAGTGCCAGTCCGATGGCCAGGGTGATCCACCGGTAGGCCACCGCCTTTTCTACGATCGGTCCATAGACAAATCGCGCAAAATTCTCGACCATACGGCCGAATTTCTGTTGAAAACTGAAAAAGCCGCCTTCCTTTACGGGGACCGAGTGGGCCAGATGAGCCGGAAGAATATAGAGGGATTCAATCAGGGAAAGAACCAGGACGGAAACCACCACCGCCGGCAGAATCCGGAACACCTTTCCCATGGTTCCGGAAACAAAAAACATGGGCGCAAAAGCGGCAATGGTGGTCAGAATGGCGAAAACGACCGGAACACTTACCTGCATGGCGCCTATAACGGCGGCATCGTTCGGTTTCAACCCCATCTGCCGGTGAACATATATATTTTCACCCACCACGATAGCATCGTCCACAACCATACCGAGGGTAACGATAAACCCGAAGAGTGAAATCATGTTGATGGAAACGTCAACCATGGGAAGAAACAGGAAAGCTCCCAGAAAAGAGATTGGAATCCCCAGGGTTACCCAGAAGGCCAGTTTTATTTCCAAAAATAACCCCAGGATGACGATTACCAGAATCAGTCCGATCCAGGCATTTCGAGTGAGCAGGTCAACACGCTGGTGATAGGTTTCGGACCGGTCACGCCAGATCGCCGTTTGTACACCGGGGGGCAGCCTGCCCTCCAACTGGGCGCGATATTCCTGAACGGCGGCGGCCACGGTCAGCGGGGTCTGATCACCGGTGCGATAGACGTCAACTCTTACGGCCCGTTTTCCGTTAAAATAGCTGCCGACGTGCTCATCGTCGAATCCATCCACAATCGTGGCAATATCGCCGAGGCGCACGCGGGTGCCGTCTTTGTCGCGCAGAATGACCAGGTCTTCGAATTCCCGCCCGATATCGCGTCGCTCGGTTGTCCTCAGCAGAATTTCACCGCCCCGCGTTTTCACACCGCCGGCTGGCAGGTCCACAGCGGACCGCCGGATTTCCGAAGCGATCTGATCCAGGGTCAGATCATACGCCCGCAACTGTTCGCGGGACACCTCGATGCTGATCTCCGGGGAGCGGATGCCGTCCAGATCAACCTGGGTGATGCGTTCATCCGTCAGCAGATCGTCGCGCACCTGTTCCCCCATTTCACGGAGAACTTTCTCGGACACATCACCATAGATCACCAGACTCAGCACTTCCCGGCGCATGGAACGGACGCTGACCTGCGGCTCTTCCACATCTTCCGGAAAAGAAGAGATCCGGTCGATTTCATTTTTTATGTCCGCAACGGCTTTGTTCATTTCTTCGTCTTCGTAGATTTCAGCATCGATACTGGCCTTGCCTTCGGATGCGACGGCGGTCAGTTTTTTGACGACGTCCAGGTTCCCGATGGCTTCTTCCACGGCCAGAACAACCCCTTTCTCGACCTCTTCAGGGGAGGCGCCGGGATAGGCGATGGAGATTTTGACCAGATCCACTTCAAATTCCGGGAATATTTCCTGTTTGACCTGGGTAAAAAGGATGATGGCGCCGCCGATCAGGAATACCAGCATTAAGAGATTGGCCGCCACGGGGTTGGCCGCCATCCAGGCAATGGAACTACTGCTTCTGCTTTCCAGTTTCATTACTGTTTTATCCGTTTTTCGGGTCGGTTGCCGGTCTTTCTGGGGTGGGGCTTTCGGATGCCAAACGGAGCTGCATACCGCTTACCGGTGTCGCAATATTACTGGTAATGACGATCTCTCCCGGCTGCAGACCGGTAAGGTACGCGAATTCGTTAGTTTTCCAGATGACGGAAACATCCCGGATTTCGAGTCGGTTTTCAGGACCGGCAATCCACACCCGGTCATTTTCGCGCAGGATATGGCGCGGGATAGGATAAATCCCCTTCCATTCGGAACCTTCGATGACGACGTTCACGTAGCTGCCCAGCAACAGCGGCAACCGGGTATCGTCGCCGGCCTGGTCGAGATTGTAGGGATCTTTTACCGAAACCAGCAGGCGTGCCATTTGTCCGGTGGGGTCTACATCGGCCAGAAGACGCACAATCCGGCCCTCCCGGAGCGCTGGTTTTTTACCGGTTTGGGCATCTTCCAGGATTGTCACAAGGGAACCGCTTTCTGCGTTTATTTCAGGTATTTTCAGCCAGCCCAGGTGCTTTGCCGGAATCGAGAGTTGGATCCAGAATTCATCGATGCCCACCAGTGAAACCAGTTTGCTCCCGGGCGAAACGTATTGTCCCCGGTCTACGAATTTTTCCACGACTACCGCATTGAAAGGCGCTTTTATGAAAGATCGTTCGATATCCAATTGCGCTTTGCGCAAATTGCTTCGGGCGGATAAAAGAGCCGCTTCAGCGCTCTCCAGTTGAGGTTTGTGCAAGGCCAGATCCCGGCCGAAATCCGTCGGGTTGATTTCGGAGCTGAGCAGGTCCCATTCCTGCTCGGCAATCATTTTACGGCCCTTTTCCATTTTGAATTCAAGCATCACCCGGCTGACATCGGCCTCCCGCTGACGGGCTAGAATTTGGTAATCGCGATCATCAATCTTGAGCAGCTCTTCCCCCTCGCGGAACCTTCCACCCGGCTGGAATTTGGCACCGATGCCTTCGATCTTTCCGGAGACCTGCGGAAAAAGCGTGACTTCTCTGGCCGGGACGACTTTCCCGAGGGCCTGCACCAGCATGCGTTCATCAACAGGAGATGCCGCAAGCGTTTCTACCAGAGGCGCCCCGATGGAAATGGTTTTTTTCCTGGCTGTGGGTTTGGTCTTGATTAGAAAGAAAGCAACTGCGGCAGCAATGCCGATGATTCCAACAATCAGGATGATTCGCAAATAGATTTTCATTGTCGCCCGCCTGACTTTTCCGGCTGGGCCTGCTGACTGCTGTCACCGTAACCGGTGTCCGTTGCAATCCAGCTGCCCCCCAGGGATTTATATAGTTGTATTCGATATCCGTACAGCTCCTGTTGCGAAGAGATACGGCCGATCTGCAGTCCCTGTACCGATTGCAGTGCCGCCAGTACCGGCAGATAATCCGTTAATCCGGCCGCGTAGCGGAGATTTGCCTGTCGCAGGGATGACTTGGCCGCCTGTATCTGTTCATCGAGACGCTCCAGATATTCCCGTTGGAGGCGTTCCCGGTTGATGGCATCCTCCACTTCCGTTACGGCCTGGATACCGCTTTTCACATAACCGGCTAGTCGTTCTTTCACGATTGCCTCTTGCCGTTTGACTTCGGAGGCCTTGCGCCCGCCGTCCAACAGCGTTGCGCTCAAGCTGGCGAATATGTCCCAGACCAGGTTTTCCAAAAGCCAGGCCGGCTCAACTGCTCGAAAACCTCCGGAACCGCCGATGCGCAAGGCCGGAAGCCGTTCGGCCATTGCCTGTGCGACCCGGTAATCGGCAGCTTCCACCCGCAGGTGGGCAGCCATGACGTCCGGTCGTCGTTCCAGAAGATCAGCTGGAATACCGGTGTCCGGAAAAGCCGGCATACCGGGAAAGGACACACCCGGTTCCGGAATTCGGCGGGATGGAAATTCACCCATCAACACCGCTAGCGCGTTTTCAAGAATCGCGATCTGCATTTTGACCTTCGGTATCCGGGTACGGGTGCCGGCGGTCAACTGCTGCTGCTGATAAACATCCAGAGCCGTTCCCAGCCCCAGAGCGAATCTTGCCTGGTTCAGGCGCAGATAGGTCCGGTTGATTTCCAGCTGTTCCGTCAGCAACTCCAGGGTCGTTTTTTGTTCGATGATGGCAAACCAGGTTTCCGCCGTTTGGGCCGCCAACCGTATGGCTGTCGTGTTCAGATCCTGGCGACTGGCTTTCACTTCGGTTGCGGCCGCGTCCCGAAGGGAGCGGATTCTGCCCCACAAATCGAGTTCATACGACAATCCGACACCCATGAAATACCGGCTGCTCCGGACCGGTTCGGTGTCTTTGCGGTTGCCCGAAGTGGCGGCGTTACTGCGGGAACGGGTGGCATCCGCATCCAATTCCACCTGAGGCCACAAGGCGGCCCCGGCCTGTACGGCAAGTTCATGAGATTGTTCCAGCCGCGCCCAGGCCTGCAGCATTTCCAGGTTGTTTTTCAAGACATGGTCAATGGTATCGGCAAGGCCTTTGTCCGGAAAGTCCTGCCACCACTGTTCGGCCGCTTCCGCCGAACCGCTTTCTGAAAATTGGGCGGGTACACCCGCTTTCATGACGGGAGGTTCGACCCGGTGCAGGCTGCAGCCGCCCAGAATGATTGCAGCGGGCAAAACAATCAGTCGAACGATAATTATTGCGGTCTTCTTCATGTATTGTCTCTGGTTACAATATTGCACGATCCGGTCGCCGGGTCGAAAGTCATACGGGCCTGGCCTGAATCCAGCATTCGGCGTACCTGCATAATATTGTCCTCCAGGCCGCCGGCGATGTAGCCGTTATCCGTCCCTAACCGGGTGACGAATTCTTCAATCACTCCTTTCAGGGTATCGGGCGGCAGTTTTTCCCAGGGGATCTCCAATTCCGTTCTTCCTTGACGGTCATTCACAGACGAATAGAATGCCGAATTTGTCTACACGTTCTTATCCTGGGTGCGGGTATTCCAGAAATATTCGTTTCGATGGTGGTATAGCATAAAGCAGGCATGTAGAAAAGAGCGTTGACCTATGCTATTAGATATTATTGCTTGATATTGTCCGTCTCTAAATGGCAGATTTTTATTCGGGGGCTGCTATAGCGATTGTAAACCGGAAACGCAGCTCCAGGACAAAAGATGCCTTTTGAGGACGGACACTCGTTAAAACCATTGAAATTGTACTTAGCAACCACCCCAACAAAAAGGAAACCGTCCATGACACATGAAGACGCCGGACATTATGCGGACAAACACCCCAGGGGGACCGAGGTCCCCGAAAAATGGATGAACGCCGTACGGAAAGCCGGTTCGAAAGACGGATCGGTCACCTGTTCCGCCGCACACCGGATCGCCAAAGGATATCAGACGGAACCGTCCGGTATCGGCACCGCCATTGATCTGTTGGAGTACAGGATTAAAAAATGTCAGTTGGGTCTTTTCGGGTATTCGCCGGAAAAGAAAATCGTTGAAGCGGCGGCTACAGTGCCTGCGGAAATCGAGGCGGAGATCCGGCGGCGGGTATCGGCAAATCGCATTTCCTGCCTGGACTGCTGGGAGGCGGCAGAACAACTGTCCGTTTCTAAAATGGATGTAGCGGCGATTTGTGAGCGGTTGGCCATCAAAATAAAACCCTGCCAGCTGGGGGCATTTTAGGAGAACGTCTCATCCACCCGGAAGGGCGTTGTGCGCAAGCCAACGCTCTTTTTTTTTACCCACAAGCGTACCATGGATACGATTTCATCGTCCGGTGTGGCCAGATTGGGAAGCTCTTCCGCATAGGTGACATCTTCCTTGGAAAATTCATAGTAAAAGGTGTTTCGGCTGCAGGGATCCGCAACTAGAACAATCCATGAAGAATCGTATGGGTGCTTGTGGGGAGACCCGGAAAAGGCCACGTGGGTGTTCCGCAACCGTTTTGGATCCGAAGGGGGTCGATAGGTGGTGATTTCGAATTTTTCCGCTTTCTGAAGGAAATGCGTGATCGTCATTTTCAGATCTCCTCCTGTTACGGGAGGCTTTCTTTTTCCGCTGGGAAATTATTTGCTCTCCATATTGCCGCGGGCCTTTTCGATCAGTTCCATCAGGCTGGTTACCTTGGATGGTGCTTCCTTTCGGCTGAGGGAATCAAATTCTTGCGCGGACAATTTTTCTTTCATGTACGCAACGACGTCAAAATATTCCCACCAGCAGTCAAGGATTTTGAAGCAGGCCCCGCTCTTTTCTCCTGCGGAACGGCAGTAGGTAAAAAAAACCGGTCCGCCGAGCCTGGGGCATCTTCTTTCAAGCTTTTCCATTCGATCCGATCCCGACAAAACAGCGGTTCAATCTCCCTGTTCGGCCATATAGTCGTCGTAGGTTGTCTCAAAAAAACGCTTGTGCTTGGCTTCTTCCTGGGACAGT
>CAZKYZ010000055.1:0-14117 GCA_964557055.1 uncultured Desulfobacterales bacterium | reverse complement strand
TGTCCCCTGGAATATGGAGAACCGCTGCAATCACATCTTTGGAGAAACCGGTTTCTGCTAAAATATTGGCCAGGCGGCTGCAAAGAAATGCGTAGATCTCTGCAACAATTTCCTCTGTATCGCCTTTTACAAGATCCCTGAATTGGCCTACCGACTGTTGAATCGCTTCGGAAAGCGGGAAAAAGAATTTTTTGTCCAGCATAATCTGCAGAATACCGATACCTTGCCTTCTCAGGGCGTACGGGTCAGATGCTCCCGTCGGCTTCAGGTCGAGGGCGAAACAGCCGCAGATGGAATCCAACTTATCGGCGATACCGAGGATGGCACCGGTAGATGTTTCCGGGAGCTTTCCGCCGGAACTGGTGGGTCGGTAATGCTCTTCGATTGCTCTGGCAACATCCCCGCATTCCCCGGCCTGGGCGGCGTATACTCTACCCATGACTCCTTGCAGCTTGGGAAATTCAACAACAACCCGACTGACAAGATCCGCTTTGCTTATGACGGCTGCCCGGGAGGCGTTTTTCCGGAAGGCAGCATTCTTGTTCAGGCAATCGCATAAAAACTCGACGGTTTTCTGAACCCGCATGACCTTGTCATGTACAGAGCCGAGATCTGCCTGAAACAGGACCCCCTTTAATTTTTCCACCCAACTGTCGACAGTATTTTTCAGGTCGGCCCTGTAAAAGAAGCGGGCATCTTCCAGGCGGGCCCGCAGCACCCTTTCATGGCCGGTTGACACCAGCGCCAGATCTCTGGCCCGGGTATTGTTGACCGCAATGAAACAAGGCATCAGCTTGTTTTTTGAATCGACTACCGCGAAATATTTTTGATGCTCCCGCATTGCTGTTATCAGGACCTCGTCGGGCAGTTCAAGATATTTCGAATCAAACCGGCCTCCCACTGCGGCACTGTCTTCGACCAGGTTGGTAACAATATCCAGAAGTTCGGAATCGGCCAGAACCGTTCCGCCAAGGCGTTTTGCCGCCTTGTTGACATCTTTTTCTACAAGTTTTCTGCGTTTTTCGATGTCAACAATCACATGCGCCTGCAGGAGTTTGCCGGCATATTCTGCGGGTGTATTGATTTTGATTTTACCGGAATGCATAAAGCGGTGCCCGCTGGTGTGCCGTCCGCTGCGGATGCCTCCCACGGTAAAGGTGATCACGTTTTTGCCCAAAAGCGCCAGGATCGAATGTATCGGTCTGGCAAAACTGTCTTCCAGATAGCCCCACCGCATCGTTTTCGGAAAAGGACAGGACAAAATGACAGCGGGCAGGATATCGCGGAGGACTGTTTTTGTGGCGGCACCCTTTTCGGTAATACGGGCGGAGAGATATTTTCCTTTGGGGGTTTTTGTTACCGTCAAAGAACCCACGGCGGTGCCTACCTTTTCCGCGAATTTCAAGGCCGCAACCGTTGGGTTACCGTTTTTATCAAAACTGATGCTTTCCGGCGGGCCCACTATTTCGGCGACCAACGATTGTTGTTTGGCAGCTATACGAGAGACTTCTATGGTCAGTCGCTTGGGCGTTCCTGCCGTGGTAATTTTTCCGAATGCGATGCGCTTATCCTTCAAGCTCCGGCCGAGTTTATCGGCCATCGACGCCAAAGCGGGTTCGATGTAGCCTGCAGGGATTTCTTCGGTCCCGATTTCAAGCAGTAATGTATCCATATTGACCCCTTATTGTTTGCTATTCTGTAGTAACGGGAACCCCATGCGATCCCTTTGTTTTAAATATTGTTCCGCACAAGCCCTGGCCATATTTCGAATTCTGCCAATATAGCCTGTCCTTTCCGTTACACTGATGGCGCCGCGAGCGTCCAGAAGGTTAAACGTGTGAGAGCATTTCAGGCAATATTCGTAAGCAGGCAGGACCAACGACTGCTCAATAATTTTTTTGGATTCCGCTTCATAGCAGGCAAACAGTTTCAACAGCATGTCAACATCTGCTTTCTCAAAGTTGTAAGTGGACTGTTCCACTTCCTGTTGGTGGTGGACATCCCCATAACTGATAGTGTCATTCCACTTCAGGTCATAAACATTATCGATGCCCTGCAGATACATGGCAATCCGTTCCAGTCCGTAAGTAATTTCAACGGATATCGGTTTCAATTCAATACTGCCGGCCAGTTGAAAATAGGTGAACTGAGTAATTTCCATTCCGTCCAGCCACACTTCCCAACCAAGTCCGGATGCGCCGAGGGTCGGGGATTCCCAGTCATCTTCCACGAAGCGGATATCGTGTTCCATAGGATCGACCCCCAATACTCGGAGGCTTTGTAAGTATTGATCCTGGACATCAAGAGGGGATGGTTTTAGAATAACCTGATACTGGTAATAATGCTGCAACCTGTTGGGGTTGTCGCCGTAGCGGCCATCCGTGGGACGTCTTGAAGGTTGGACATAGGCGACATTCCATGGTTCCGGCCCCAGGGCTCGGAGCAACGTGGTCGGATGGAATGTGCCGGCGCCGACCTCCAAATCGTAAGGTTGTGCCAGGACGCACCCCTTCTTTGCCCAGAATTTTTGAAGTGAAAGTATAACATCTTGAAAATTCATTTTATTTCCCTTCGGCTTCTGTATTATATATTGGTAATCCACAATGACAATTCGTTTTGCATGAATATGAATACATACTTTTATTGAATAAGCAAGGCTGCAACGGACAGGCTAATCTGCTGCCGGTTTCACGGCAGTGTGACGCCTTTGTTGTCGATGGCGATATCCAGCAGTGATGCCGGATGGGCCTTTTCCGAAATGGATTTCCAGGCACTCCTGGTCACCGCAATTTCCGTTGCATCTCCAATGGCCCAGATACAGCCGCCGCCGCCGGCACCTGTGAATCTGGCGCCGCAACCATTTTCAACGGCACTTTCCACTAGTTGCTCACCGGTTTTGGTGAGTACCTGCGGGGTCAGCTTTCTTCTGATGGCCACCTCCCGGTTCATCAACACGGCTGCCCGGCGAAAATCATGCTTGCAGACCGCTGCGACAAAAGCCCGCGTCAATCGAACAATTTCCAGCCACTCCCGCCGGCTTTGGCCGGCGATAAACTGCTGAAACCAAATTGTATTAATATCCTTTGAATCATGGGGGAGTCCACAATAGGCTACCAAAATGCAGTCGTTGACAGCCCCTGACAACGATTTTTTTATCACCATCTCGCGTACGAAAACAGGACCGTCGATTCTACCGGGCCAGAACCAGGCATTGGTTCCTCCATAAACCGCCGCAAGATGATCCTGATATCCGCAGGGCACCCCGGCGACGCTTTCTTCAATGGTTCGGGCCAACATGGCCGTCGCCTTGCGGGAAAGCGGCTGTCGGGAAGTGACCAGCGACAAGGCATGTGATAAACCAAAGACCAATGCCACTGCTGCTGAAGAAGATCCCCCCAGGCCGCTCCGCGGTGGTGATGCAGAAACGATATCCACGTGAATACCGGACACATTGAAATGAGAGACAATTGCGAATATCAGTCCGAGTTGGCTGTCAAATGGCGCCTGGCCGGCCGGAAATTCAAGGCTTTCGAATCCATCCGACGAAACCTTGATCCGGCCTTTGCGATAGGGCAGGAGCCGGATTTTTGTGCGCAGATTGATGGCGATATTAAACGTGCAGGGTTCATGAAAGCCCAGCTGGAGGAAAAAAGTACCGATATCCAGGGTTCCGCCCATGTCCACACGGCAAGGGGCCGAGGCTTCAATTGTTCCCTGTTCTAAAATTTTTTTCAGTGATGTTGTCATTTATCCGTCGCGTCGATCGTTATTTTCGAACTTGCTTTAAGAATGAAAGACTTTTCAGTTTTTTTCCCACATGGTAAGGAACAAAATGTTCCAGCATGTCCAAGCCCTCACAAACCGCCTGTGCAGAGAGCCTGACCCGTTTTGCTTTTTCCAGATCGCTTTTGGACATCCAGACGAGGTTTTTAATGGTTCCCCTGGCCAGTCCCAGCATCCGGCCATCTGGATTCGGACAACATTTCTTGCATACCAGCCCCCCTTTCGCAAGATCAAAATGAATACGGTCCTGCTGTATTTGATCCACTATGGTCCCGCAGGTGTTGCAATCGGTGAGGTTTGGAAGAAGCCCGGCCATTGCGATGAACCGGATCTGAAACAGGATGCTGATACCCGCTTCTGGCAGGAGGCCGGCATCCAGCTGATGCAGCGCTTCCGTCAAAAGGCGGTAAAGATCTTTTTGGGGTTGCCCTTCTTCCATCCATGCGTTGACCAGTTCCGTCCAGTAACTGGCATAGGCCGTTTTTATAATGCTTTTTCGAATTGCCGGGAAAGGGTGCAGCAATACGGCTTCCTGAAGTACCGGCAAACCTTTCCTTTTCGGCAAAATGCCGACCAGTTCCAATGCGGAAAAAGGCTCCAGGATGCCGGCAAAACGTTTTTTGCTTTTCTTGGCGGATTTGGCGATCAACGAGATTTTTCCCCGATCAATCGAAAAAAAGGTAAGAATGAGGTCGTAATCACCGTACGCAATACGGCGAATGAGGACTGCGGAGGTTGTAAAGCGCAGCATCTTCAAATACCAAGAAGAATGGAGGCAAGTTTAAAATAGAAGAAAACGCTGATGATATCGATAGATGTGGTTACAAAAGGGCCGGTGGCAACAGCCGGGTCGATGTTGATTCTGGCGAAAGCCATGGGAACCATTGAGCCGATAAAAGCGGCAATGGACATGGAACAGACCAGTGCCGCAGACACCGATATGGCAACGGCCATCAGGTTGTACTGCACCTGAGCAACCGCTCCGATAAGAAGGCCATAGAAAATACCCAGTATTAATCCAATGGAAAGTTCCTTGGAGACGACCTTCCAGATGTCCCGTTTATTCAATCGTCCGGTGGCCAGCCCCCTGACAACAATGGTAGATGATTGTGTGCCGATATTTCCACCCATACCCATAATAACGGGGATGAATGCCGCTAAAAACGCGTATCTGGTGAGACTGGATTCAAAATTTCCGATAATATAAAAAGCCAGGATACCTCCGATACAGCTGGCAAAAAGCCAGGGGAGCCGTAAACGGGTGCTCCTCAGGATCGATTGGTTTTCGATGAAATCTTCACCCACACCTGCCATCTTCAACATATCTTCGGTGGCTTCTTCGCGGAAAATATCAATA
This sequence comes from uncultured Desulfobacterales bacterium, assembly GCA_964557055.1. Taxonomy (GTDB): domain Bacteria; phylum Desulfobacterota; class Desulfobacteria; order Desulfobacterales; family CAZKYZ01; genus CAZKYZ01. Next base: position 8,977 of record CAZKYZ010000055.1, on the reverse strand, counting down.
ACATCATCGACCGTGACAATACCGACCAGAACGTTATTATTATCCACAACCGGAACAGCCAGGATGTCATATCGGGCAACGAGTTTGGCCACTTCTTCCTGGTCCATACCCGTTCGCACCGAAAAAACTTCAGCGGCCATGAATTCTCCCAGCTTTTTATCCGGGGGAACCACGACCAGCTGCCGCAGAGAAATAACCCCGACCAGTCGCTTGTAGCCGTCCACCACGTACAGGTAAAAAGGCATTTCAACATCCTGATAATCCTTCTGCAGGGATCTGATAGCTTCACCGGCGGTAATGTCTTCTGTCAGGGCAATAAATTCGGGGACCATGATGCCCCCGGCCGTATCATCTTCGTAGCGCAGCAGGTCTTCGACCTCTTCCGACTCTTTGGTTTGCATTTTTTTCAAAATGGCATCGGCTTTTTCTTCCGGCAGCCTGCCGAGGAGGTCGGCCACGTCATCGGTGGGCATGTGTCCGAGGACACGGACAATTTCACCAGCGGTCATTTCGTTGATGAGATCATGAAACCCATATTCGTCCAATTCGCTGAGCAGTATTCCTTTTTGTTCTGTTTCTTCAATTAAATCGAACAGTTTGCGCTGGTTTGCCAGAGGGAGTGCTTGAAAGATGACAGACAGGTCGGCCCCGTGGGTTTTGTTGACAATCTTTTTCAGATGACTGGTTGCCCCGCGTCGCAGGAGCCGTCGAATGCTATCAACCAGTATTTTATTTCGTTCACCATTCATGGCGTGCCCAACCGTTGCGTTTTGTCCCGGAAAATCCCGGGAAGCAGGCTATGGAATCTTTAGTGTAACCACCTGGCCTGGTTTTCCGGGAACAGGGTATTCTTTGTCGTTCAGCGACAGCCGGATACCGGTGGCATTCCCCACAAGGAGATTATAACCTGTTTCCGCTTCCAGCTGCAGGGTATCTCCCGGTTTTAGTGTAAATTCTCTCGGCAGTTTTCCATCGATGATTATTTTGATCCAGGTTTCTTCCGTTGCGGTCACTTTTATAAATTGTTTCTGCGGTGATACCGGAGGGGCGGGGACTGTCTCGATCATCTGGGAAGAAACGGCATTGTCGCTTGTTTGTCCTTTGTCGATGGGTTCCGGCTCTTGTGCTTGCTGTGGTTCAACGGCACTGTCTTTTTGTTGGGACGCGGGGGCGGCAACCGGTTGCGGCGGAGGTGTACTTTCCCGGGTCACCCAGAAAAAGGTGGTGGCCACAATAACACCCATGATCAGTATGGACAAAACAAGTCTGGACCAGAACCCCGCGTTCGATTGTTCGAGCGCCGCTTCACTTTGTGCGACCCGGTTGACGTTTTCGATACTGACAATGTACCGGCGCACCACCTCTTCCCCGTCTGCCCCGATGGCCCGGGCATAGGATTTCAGCCATCCCTTTACGAACACTTCCGCAGGTAAGCCCTGATGGTTTTCCTGTTCGATACAGACCAGTTTTTCCATTCCGATACGGGTGTCCCTGGAAACCGTTTCCAGGGCGATACCCTTTTCGATTCTTTTTGCTCGCAGATAGCGGCCGAATGACAATGCGTCTGTATCCAATATCATCTCCAATAAAAGCTGCCGACGTTTTGCTGCCAAGGTATGCAGCTTATCTCGAATGTGCCCGATTTGCCTCAAGATCACGGTTAATCGATGATTCGAATGTGGGCTTTCTCTCGCAGATTTCCGAGCCAGGTATCGTATTCCTTGTCGACAGCCTCGTTTTGTAATTGCTCGGTTATTTCCGGGAGGGCTTCTTCAAGGGTTTTTCCGGAGGTTGCGGCGATATCTTCAACGTAAAAGATCTGAAACCCTCGATCCGTTTTTAGAATCGGTGTAAACTCATGATTTCCGAGACCGCGGATGGACTCTTGAATGTCAGGTGCCATGGCATTGATTTCGAAATATCCGAGATCACCGCCGGTTTTTGCAAAAGGGCTCTGCGAATACTGTTTCGCCATTTCGGCAAAGGATGCACCGTTTTGAAGTTCTGTATAAATGGCGTCCATTTTTTGCCGCACCGTCTGGATTTCCATATCATTCGCCGATTCCGGGACCGGGATTACAATACTGCGAAGGCGATACTTTTTTTCTCCTGCGAATTTATCCGGGTTTTCCTGATAGTATCTTTCCGCATCCTGACGGGTAGTGACGACTTTTGATTTCACGGCTATGTTGACGATTCTTGTTCGTAAAACCTGTTTCCTGGCCCCGTCTCTATATTCCTCCATTGTCATCCCGGTTCGTTCGAGGTCAGCCAGAAGCATTTCTTCCGTAGCATTGTGCTCTTTCATAAAATTGGCGATGATTTTGTCCAGCTCCTCCTCGCTGACCTCGATGTTATATTTTTTTATTTGCTGGTCCGTCAGTTTGCCGTCGATCATTTTTTGCAAAATTTCGGCTCTTACGCGATAGAGGGTTTTTCTTTCATCATCCAGGGTATATTGGGATTGTTTGATCTGGTTAACATACGGCGCCGAGGCCGAATTTAATTCGGACAGCGTGATAATATCATCGTCAACACAGGCCACGATTCGGTCCACAACCTCGGTATTTGCCCGAATGGGCGCCAGCAACAGGCAGGCGGCAATGATGATTGTCGATACCGGGCCGACGTTCCGGCCACAACGGTTACCCGGTAGTCTTTTGATTGCTTGAAATTTCATGATATTTCCTAGAATGTGTGATTGTTAGGAGGGTAAATTTTGTTGAATTTTGTGCCATTCCTCCATATTAATAGTCGTTTTGTATCTGGCTTTCAATGACTCCATCCACGGTTCATAAGCTTCCTGAGCTTTGATCAGGCGGAGCTGCCTTACGATTTTCTCTTCCAGAGGTGTTTCATCCGTATCATTTTTTTCCGGCGCCGCTTCTCGTTGACTGTTTTGGTAATAATCAGAAACATCTTCCGGTGTTATTTTGATCTGATTTTCAAGGTCCGCCTGGATCACCTTGGAAACCAGGAGTCGGTTTTTTACACTTTTTGCCCAGGCCCGGTAGGGAATTGCCTGGTTGAGGAACGTTTTTTCAAACGTATCTTCCGGAAAATCACTTTTAATATCGTCAATGGCGGCTTGCAGTTCGCCCGGAGAAATTTGGAGGTTGAGTTCACTGGCCCGCTCCAGAATCAACAACTGCTCCGTTAACTGTGCCAAGACCCGTTTACCGGTAATCAGCGCCAGGGAGGGGCCTTCCTGGCTGAAATCAGGATAAGCTTCTTTCGCAATTTCAAGGGCGTCATAGAAATCTCTTACAGTGGCCACCTGCGATCCGACCTGAAGCAAAGAACGGTTGCCGATTTCTGCCACCGGGTCATCGGCACAGGCAGACAAAATGGCCATCATCATCAATAAAAGCATAAAAAATGTTCGAAAATGGCTGATGCCCATCGGTTTTTTTGCCCCACCTGTTGTGAAAATGGATTAACGTTCAGCCGTTAACATGTTGGATAATTTCTTTCAAGATATTTTTGGACGCCCGGAGGCCATTGGGCAGGCCCGGCGGAATGCGGACCGTCAATGATTGATCTCTGGTTATTTGGGCATGCGGATGCTGTGACGCTATGAATTGTAATACGGTCATCGGGTTTTTTATATGCATTTCAGAAAACGACAGTTTCAGATGCCGGTCGGTGATATCGAGTTTTTTTATGCCGGCCTTTGACGCTAGAACTTTCAGCATGATCTTGAGCAATAGATTGCCGGCCTCTTCCGGCAGGGGGCCGAACCGGTCTGCCAGCTCCAGCTTGAAGTCTCCGATTTCCGCCAGTGTTTTCATTCGGGACAAGCGTCGATATATGGTAAGTCGCTGATCAATGTCCGGAACGTATGATTCAGAAATGACGGTGGCCACGGGGACACTGATCTCAGGGTCGAGCGGCTCCTGTGGGGGCGCTCCCTTGAGCTCAGATATGGTATTTTCCATCAATTTCAAAAACATGTCATATCCAACCGATGCAATATGACCGGATTGAGATGCGCCCAGAATGGTACCGCCGCCGCGAATTTTCAGATCGTTCATTGCAATCTGGAACCCGGATCCAAGATCGCAATGCTCCATTAAAACTTTGAGCCGTTTTTTGGCGTCCTTGGTCAACAGACTTCCGTCCGGAATAAACAGATAGGCGTATGCCTGTTCATCACTTCTGCCAATGCGCCCTCGCAGCTGATACATCTGGGCAAGCCCGAATTTGTCGGCCCTGTTGACGATCATGGTGTTGGCTGAGGGGATGTCCAATCCGGATTCAACAATGGTAGTGCAAATCAGCAGGTCGATATCGCCCCTGACAAATCGAAGCATGACGTTTTCCAGGCGCTTTTCTTCCAGGCGGCCATGGGCAATATCAATTCTGATCTCCGGAACCAGCTTCTGGATATGGCTGCTCATTTTCTGTATCGTTTTGATATTGTTGTGAATAAAAAATATCTGGCCGTTGCGCTTGAGCTCCCGCCGGATGGCTTCCACAATTACGGCATCGTCGAACTCGGACAGATAAGTGATAATCGGCCGCCTGTATTCCGGTGGTGTTGAAATAATGCTGATGTCCCGGGCTCCGATAAGAGACATGTGAAGGGTTCTGGGTATCGGGGTCGCCGTAAGGGCGAGCACGTCTACGGTTTTCCGGATTTCCTTTAGTTTTTCTTTGTGTTTGACTCCGAAACGCTGTTCTTCATCCAGAATAAACAGTCCAAGATCTTTAAACGCGACATCTTTTTGGAGCAAACGGTGGGTCCCGATGACGATATCCGTTTTGCCGGTTTTAACAGCGTCCACAATTTCCCGCTGCCTCGACGGGCTTCTGAATCGCGTCAGGCAGCCGATGGTAATCGGGTGGCGGTTGAAACGTTTTCGGAACGTATCATAATGTTGTTCCGCCAGTACCGTTGTGGGAACCAGGATAGCAACCTGCTTGCCATCCATTACACTGATAAAGGCCGCTCGGAGTGCCACCTCGGTTTTTCCATAGCCGACGTCACCGCAAACCAGTCGATCCATAGGGGTGTGGTCCATCATATCGGCAAGGACTTCTTCAATGACTTTCAGCTGGTCCGATGTTTCCTCGAATGGGAAACCGGATTCGAAATCTTTGAAAATACGGTCCGGTTCTGCAAAGGCGTGCCCCTTTCTTACCCGTCTTTCCGCATACAGTTTTAGAAGGTTCCCGGCAATTTTCTGGACGGACTTTTTCACCTTCGCTTTTACCCGCTGCCACGAGCCGCCCCCCATTTTGTCCAGCATGGGCTCAGCATCATCAACGCCCAAATATTTGTGCAGGGTTTCCATTCGATCGACCGGCAGATAAAGCTTGTCGCTATCCCGGTAGACCACCAGCAGGTAGTCGTTGGTAGAACGATCAATCTTCAAAGTTACCAAGCCGTCAAAACGACCGATCCCATGATCGTCGTGAACGACCGGGTCTCCTTTTTTCAGATCTTCGAAGTGCAGCAGTGTTTTACGGGCGGTTTCGACCGACGACGGTTTGCGGTGAATTCGTTTCCCGAACAGTTCGTCTTCCGTGATGACAGCCACATGCTCGTCCGGCCAGACAAAGCCTCCGTATAGATGACCGATGCTGATATAAACGCTCCCACGCCCGGTTGCGTCTTCCGGGAAGCCATTAATGATATCGAGACGGATCTCGTATGATACCAGCAATGACTGGAGGCGCTTTGCCTGTGATCCGGAGCTGCAAACCAATAGTGTTGTGTGCCCGGCTTGCTGATTTGACTGAATCCAGTCTATCAGTGGATACAGGAACGATTCTCCCGGTGGCTGGTTTGTCAGTTGGACCTGAATATCGGAATTGTCTTTTACCTGGACAGGGCAGTAAGGCTCTTTTTTCGACAGGAGGTCATGGGAAGGAAGTTGCTGGATGTGCACCGGTTTTGTCTGTTGCAGGGCGGTATTGACGATATCCCAGTTAAGGTACATGTCCTCCGGCTCAAAGCAGATTTTTCCGTTTTTCGCCGCTGCTGTATAATTGTTCCGGGTTTGTTCAAAAAGCGCTTCGGATGCAGCCTGAAGATTTTTGGGTTCATGGAGCAAATAGACGTAATGATTCGGCAGATAGTCGAAAAAAGTGTCCAGCTGCGGATAGACAGCCGGCAGCAACGACTCGATTCCCGGGAAAGAACCTTCATTTTTGATGCGGGCGATCGTTTCCCGAACATGACTGGCGCGGACACTGATTTCCGTCGCCCGCGTTCGTATACGGTTGGCAATTTTTTTGAGCTGCCGATCGGGCAACAAGACCTCGCTGGACGGTAAAATGACCGCTTCCGAGATGGATTCCAGTGATCGCTGTGTTGACGACGAGAAAAACTTCAGTGAATCGACAAAATCCCCGAAAAGTTCGATTCGAATGGGATGCTCATACAGAGGCGAGAAAATATCAAAAATTCCCCCGCGGATACTGAAATCACCAGGTTCTTCGACAATCGCAGATCTGCTATACCCACCCGAAATTAATTTATTCACCAATTGATTAACATCGATTTCTTCATTTTCAAGAATCAAATCGGCATAGCTGCAGAGCGCTTTTTTGGGAAGGACATTCGACATAACAGAGCCGATGGTTGTTACCACGATTGATGCGTCGCTTCCGGTTGCCATCTGATAGAGGGCTTTAATTCGTTTGGCTGCTGTTTGGGTGTGATAGGAAAGCGGTTTATAGGGAAGGATATTGTAGGGCGGGTAGTCGATAATCGGGACGGATGGGTTGTTGAGAAAAAAGCGGATATTTTCTGTAATTCGCTCCGCTTTTTTCTCAGCGTCAGTTATAAAAACGAGGGAAAATCCATGCTTTGCATACAATCTGGCGATCAGGTAAGCAGTGTCCGTATCCGATAGCCCAACACAGTTTATATTGCTTTCCCGATGGGCGATCTGGTGGGCGATATCGGTGACAGCAAATTTTTCTTGCATTTGTGTACCAAACAAAGTACGAACCCTCCTTACGCCGGCGTAGCTCAGTTGGTAGAGCAGCTGATTCGTAATCAGCAGGTAGGCGGTTCGAATCCGCCCGCCGGCTCCATCTGCGTGTTCATTTACGTATAAGGGTTTTCGGCCTGTTGCCGGAGCCCTTTTTTATTTCACCTGAGTTTTACGATTATTCCTGATTGCGGCCGTTGATAATACAAAACGACCAAAAAGGCAAATTTTGTCTATCGTCTTGACAATGATGGGTAACCTGTATAAATTAAAATGATTACAGATATTTTTGCACCGGGAATTCGGGGAATACAATGAAAGACATGGATGAAATAAAATTAAAATCAGAAATTGATGAAATATATCAAAAAATTGAAATGATTCTTAAAAATATCGATATGGCGGATCCGGAAAAATCTATCGAAACGGGTGGTTCAGAAAGAACAGAGGGTATTTCACATGGATGACCCTGCAATAGCATTCTTTTAGAAATGTTGCCTGGATTACTGATTGGTCGCAAGGAGGAAGTATGACGCTTACCAAAAACGATATCGTCGCTAAAGTTCATGAACGTGGGTTCACAAAGAAAAAATCCGTCGATATTATTGAGTCTTTGCTGGAGATTATAAAGCGGACCCTTGAGCAAGAGGATGATGTCCTTGTTTCCGGATTTGGCAAGTTTTGTGTCAAGCAGAAACGGCAACGCAGGGGCAGAAATCCGGCAACCGGCAACGATCTCCTTCTCAGGGCCAGAAGGGTTGTGACCTTCAAATGCTCCGGTAAACTAAGAAAGATGATCAATGATCGGGAATAGCTGTTCCCAACAACAAACCACAGCGCTTCTTACAGAGCGGCTCCGGCAAACGGTGTTCGTGGTTGGTTGCCTTCATCAATTTGGAACAATCGGCAGGTATTCGAAAAAATTTGCCCGGATAGGTATTCAACATCCAGATCCAGAATTTCTGCCAGGCGCAACAAAACAAATCGAACGAAGGCGGGTTCGTTTCTGCGGGTCTTGTTTTTCACCGGAACCGGTGTCAGGTAAGGGGCATCTGTTTCAATGAGTATCCGGTTTTCCGGAATTTCAGCTATCAAACGACGAAGCGCGGCGCCCCTTTCTTCCAGCGTAACGATCCCCGTGATGCCGATGTAATACCCCATTTGCACATACCGTAACAGTTCGTTCCGGTTTCCGCTGAAACAGTGGACCACACCGTTTCCGGGATTTTGATGATGATTTTTGATCAGTTCCAGGAAAACCCCCTTGCTGTCCCGCTCATGGAAAATCAGGGGAAAACCCAGCTTGTCCGCCATTTGAATTTGCCGGACAAACCATTTTTCCTGATCTTTTTGGGAAGAGTACATCCGGTTGAAGTCAAGCCCGGTTTCACCCCATGCGCGGACGGACCGGCTTTCCCGGGCCAGCCTGGCAAGGGTCTCCAGGAGAGCATCGTTGCAGTCTTTGGCATCATGGGGGTGGACTCCCACCGAAGCGTAAATGCCGGCGGTCTCTTCAGCCAGGGCGACCGCTCGAAACGAGGAGGCCTCGTCTACCCCCGCAATCATCATGCCGGCCACACCGGCAGCGGCGGCTCGATCCAGTACGTCTGCAAAATCATGGACGAAGATTTTGTCATCCATATGGCAATGACTGTCAAATAGTTTCATGAACCGCTCCTTTACAAACAGCAGATAGACCCTATTTTTTGTTTTACAATCTCGGTGTTCTTGGAGCCCTTCGTGGTCCGTTCAAATGAGATGGGTCGGGATGGCTTTCGGAGTTGCACCGGAACGGTATAAACAACCAGATAAATTAAAAAATGGCAATACCGAAATCAACGCAAAAGATTATTACTATTCGAAGGCCTGCCGAATTTTTGGGTTGATTTATTTATGAGTATATGCCTTAAAAGGAGCCTTCACTTTTTTTGTCGGCATAAAACCGATTCGATCTGAAGATGAGATCCAATGTTTTTATAAATAACCGGAGGTCTGTTATGTTCAAGATTATAAGACGGGAAGAGATGGCAGAG
>CAZKYZ010000054.1:0-14130 GCA_964557055.1 uncultured Desulfobacterales bacterium | reverse complement strand
CCGGCAGCGATCAGAACCTCCACCTCCTCGCCCCCACGCCCGAAAATAAAGGGGTCACCACCTTTCAGACGTGCCACTGTTCTACCCTGGTTCGCCTGTTCGACGATAAGCCGGTTGATGCCGTCCTGGGAAAGGGTATGGTCACCACCTTTTTTCCCCACGTAAATTTTCTCAGCCTTATCGCCGGCCTCTTTCAGCAGCGCCGGTGCCGCCAGATAGTCGTATACAACTACGTCTGCCGTCTGAATACATTTCAGCCCCTTGACCGTAATGAGACCGGGGTCCCCGGGCCCAGCACCTATCAGATATACTTTCCCTTTTGACATACTGGTCTTATTCCAATGTAAGGTTTTTCATCACCTGGTCTGCCCCTTTTGAAAGAAGGCTGTCGGCAAGTTCCCTTCCAATGTTCTCCGCAGATGATGCCGAACCGTTCAGGGTGTCTTTATAAACCCTGCTGCCATCCGGTTCCGATACCAGGCCTGTAATTTGGAATTCGTTGTTGCTGATCGTCCCAAAACCGGCCACCGGCACCTGGCAGCTGCCGCCGATCTGTTTTAAAAAAGCCCTTTCGCCCAGAACAGCCGTTCTGGTTTCCGGATGATTTAAAATGGAGAGCATCTTTCCGATTTCAGCATCGTCCTCCCGAAGCTCCAGGCAGAGAGCCCCTTGGGCAACAGCAGGTATAATGATCTTTTCATCAAGCCGTTCGGTAATAACAGCCGTAAGGCCCAGCCGGCGAACGCCGGCGGCTGCCAGAATGATGGCGTCCATGTTTTCAGATTCCAGTTTCCGGAGACGGGTATTGAGGTTGCCACGCAGGGAAACAATTTCGAGGTCGGGCCGCACTCCCAAAAGTTGGGCTTTCCGGCGCAGGCTGCTCGTGCCGACACGCCCCCCCCGTGGCAGTTCAGCAAGACAACTGAACCGCCGGGAAATCAATACATCGGCCGGATCTTCCCGTTTCGGGACCGGCCCGATGGAGAGCCCTTCCGGAAGGTCGGCAGGCATATCTTTCATGCTGTGAACAGCGACATCGACATTTCCGTTCAGCAGGGCTTCTTCGATTTCCTTGACGAACAGCCCTTTCCCGCCGACTTTGGCGAGAGGTACATCCAGAATTTTATCCCCTTTGGTCTTGATCACCACCAGGGAGACCGTCACACCCGGATAGGCGGATTCCAATTCGCTTTTTACCCAACCCGCCTGCCATAAGGCCAGTTTGCTCCCCCGGGTTCCGATTTTGATTGACCGGCTGGGCATGTTCAATGCCCGCAGGAAGAACAGTTTGTTGAAGCGCACCCGCTGCAGGCAGAGGCGCCTGCCGCCGACTGTGTCGTTTCACCATTGCCGCCTTTGCTGAAGAAGCCACAGGCAGACATAAGTCGCTTCACTTTTTTACTGCCGCAATGACGGCATTCCGGCATTTCACTGCCGAACACGAGGCATTCGAATTCTTGACGGCATTTTTCACATGTATATTCATATATGGGCATACCAAACTCCTGGTTCGGGTGATATCAAAAAGCCGGTGGCTGAAAAGTTCATTAATGCCGCCGCCCGAATCTGTCGACTCCGAACGATAATCATTTTTGCCTGAAAATCAAGCCGCTAACCTGGACATTTCATTTTTCTGAAATGGTGCCGAAAAGATTTCACGAAATAGGTGACGATGCAAGTTCTTCGAGGATGCCCGCCGCAATCAGCGGCAGCATAATTTCATGATGCCCGACCAGATTGATGCCCCTCCCTCCGCCGGCCGTGGGGCGGTTAACGACATTGGTCAGCGGCCGATAATGACGATTAAAATCCATATTTACCGTTGTTATCGATTTCAATGGAAACCCCAGGTTGCGGGTAAGCGTTGTTGCCTTTAAGAAAACTTCCGGCAGGATAACAGCGGAACCCAGGTTGATGTAAACTCCTTCCTCAAGATCCGCAACAACAGAGGCAAACAACCTGAAATCCCGGTGGGTTGCCGCACCGGCGGCACAAGGGTCAAAAGAGGGATGCATGTGAACGATATCCGTCCCGAAGGCCACGTGGACGGTGGCCGGACAACCCAACCGTTCCGCTGCCGCCAGAATACTCTGATTTCTGTGGGGAAGCCTGTCTTCGTTGATCAGCCGTCCGGCGGCTTCGCCAAGCCCCAGTTCATTTTTCTCTGCCAGGGCCACCGCCCGGCCGACGAATTCGCCGGTTTCTTTTGCCATTCCGAAACTGCCGTCCCCCAGTGAAGCGGCGACGTCTTCCGACGTTCGGCCGTTCAAGGCCAATTCAAATTCATGGATAATTGCCGCACCGTTTACGGCTACCGCACTGACAATCTCCTTTTCCAGCAAATCGATAACGATTGGTCCCAATCCGACCTTAATGACGTGAGCCCCCATGCCGAGCAGAACGGTTCTGTTTTTTTTATGGGCGCCGGCAACCGCCTGGATCACTTCCCGCACGTCATTACCAGCAAGGATGCCGGGAAAACTGTCGAGAAAATCGGCAAAGCGCCCACCCGGCTGCCAGACAGCGGCGAATTCATCCGTACTGACTTTGCTTTTTCGATCCGACAGAGAATAGGTTTGCAGGCCCTTCAATTCAATCGGGCTGAATTTTTTATTCATTGGAATAATCCCAGGTAGTCGAACGCACCAACGGTTTCACGTCCAGAACACTCGTCCGCAGTTGACGCAGGATTCCCGTTGAATCCTGAAGAAAATTGAGGTTGGAAACATGGATTTCGATACCCACCCCCCCGCAGCTTGGTAACCACAGCCGATGCGTCCGAATGCCCCCGTCAATTTCTTCCTGCTGCTGGTAGTTGCGTAGGGCCGATCGCCCGGGAAGATGCCGCTCCACCGTTGTGGTTTCCAACTCGAATTCATTCAAAAAAAAGCCCGGATCCAGTTTGGCGGATTCAAATGCCTGACGATAGCGCAGAATTTTGGCCAATGCCACAAAGCGGAACAGGTTTTCCAATTCCAGGTTGACGGAACGCTGTTGTGCAATTTCGTGGTAGTGTTCGGTAAAAGCCTTCGAAAAAGAATCCGCATAGGGATCGGATCCTCCCGTGGCCTCCTTCGCTCCGAAGCTGCTGAAGTATTGCTCCTCGGTCATCAGTTTTACCTGGCATTCCTGAATCGTCACAATATCGTCGTTCTCCAGGTAAATGTTCCGGCCGGGAGCAAACCAGAACCGGTTCATGCGGAGACTGACGGAAATCGGTTTGCCGGCGCTGATATCCCGTCGGACCTGTTGAAGGGTGATCTCCGTGAGGCTCGAAAACCCGGGGATCTCCAGTACATCAGAACCGTCCACCAGTCGTTTCATGTCATAATCGGCCATCACCATTATGTGGGCAAAATGTGAATCAAAGGGTATCCCCCATACGTTGACTTCCTGGAGAGAGCCGCAAAGCTGCTCCCAGCTGGCCTGCCCGGCGGCGTCTTTCAGAGATGCCAGGTCAAAACCGTTCAGTCTGCTGACAACGTCCGGAGAGGGGTCAATGGAGCAGACCGGATTGGTGTACCGCGTTACGCCGTTCTCTCCCCGGGCATACCGCATCCAACTGTTGCGCAGCGCGACGACGAAATCTTCCAGAAGCAGCGGCGGAGAGGTATAAGAAACCTCTCCCAGCATGATAATATCGTTGTTTTCGCGATCAACAAGATACCCCGTAAAACGGGTAATGCCATGCATATACAGTTCTTCTTGCGTACAACCGTAACTGTTTTGGCAAGTCCGGGCAGCCTCCTGCAGGGCCCGTAACGACAGCGCTCTTGAGGCCAGTGTTTCCGGGACGCAGCAGATGGTCAGTACCATCAGGATAGTAAGTATCGCTGAAATGATCTGTTTCATGCCTTTCTCCTCCTCAAAGCCCCCGCATCCGGGTCAGGGCGATGAAAGTTCAAAACCGGGTTTCCAGCAGGGCGGCCGGGCACGGACAAGCAGCGGCGCAGCCGACAGCCATTGATAATAAACAGCTTTCGAACAGGCAAGTCTTTGCCCGACACCCCCTCCGGTATCAAACCCTTGTTTTCGTGCGGTCTGAAAACAGGCTCTGCTCTACCAGCTCGCAGAGAACATGTCCCAAAACAATATGGGTTTCCTGAACCCTGGCTGTGGTGTCGGACGCCACCGGAAAAACCAGATCCGCGCATTCGACAAGTTTCCCTGCCCTGCCCGTAAAAGCAATAGTATGCAGTCCTATTTTTGCGGCTGTCTCGATACCCCGCACAACATTTGGTGAGTTTCCGGAAGTACTGATGCCGATGGCAGTGTCGCCCTTGCTACCGATTGCCCTGATCTGCTTGGAAAAAATATCGTCAAAATGAAAGTCATTTGCAATACTTGTAATTACTGAAGTGTCCGTTGTCAGTGCAATGGCCGGCAGGGGCGGACGATCCATCACAAAACGGTTTACAAATTCCGCAGCCAGATGCTGGGCATCGGCGGCACTGCCGCCGTTTCCGAAAAACAATATTTTTTTGCCGGAAGCAATACAGTCGACCAGCAAATCCACACCCTTTTCAATCCGTTCCAGATTGGCTTTAAAAAAGCTGTTCTTTACCCGGATGCTCTCTTCCAATATCGCCAGAATGATCTCTTTCATGCTTTTTTCAGCCCGTTCTCTAAAGTATCAAAAATAGTATGCGTTATTTGAAAAATGCCGTTTGGCCTCACCCGGTTTTGGTCAGATCGCATTTCCCCTCGCCCGTCTTCTTCTCGATTTCGGCAATGCGTTCTGCCAGACCATCCCGACCGTTTGCACGGGCCTGCAGGAAGTGCTTGCGGGCCTCCTCGTATCTTCCCCGGTTAAGGTAAAAGTCGGCCAATCGTTCACTAAAAAGTCCGTTTGTAGGGATGATGTCGACACTCTGAAGCAAAAAGATTTCGGCTATCTCCGGGTTTTCCCCCTTTTTGTGAAACAGGTGGCCCAGAGATGACAAGGCATTGGCATCGTTGGGGTTCAGTTTTACCGCTTTCTGAAAGATGGCCACGGCATCCTCTTCGTTTCCTGCAAGATGATGATATTCACCCAGAAACCGATGGGCCGGTCCGGATTGCGGGTTCGCCTTTACAGCCTTTTTCAGATACGGCAGAGCCAGCTCTGGTTCGTTGCGTTCGATATATAGTTTGCCGGTCTCCAGCAGCAGCTCAAAAGGATCGTTCTCCCGGCCGCCGGCAGCAAGAAAAAGCGCCAGCGCTTTATCGCCGTCACCTTTCAGGGTGTGGATCAGCCCTGAATTGTACATCACGATAACTTCCTCCGGGTCGTTGCAGGATGCCGCTTCGAAACATGCCAGTGCCTTGTCCAGATCTCCCGTAACGCCGAAACAGACGCCGAGGCTGTTGTGAACATTGGCATTTGTGGAATCCAGCAAAAGGGCTTTTTCGTATTCACGAATCGCCAGATCGATTTCGCCCTTGCCATAATACCCGTCGGCGCTGATATTCAGGCTTACCGCATCAAAAGGAACCAGGCTCCCCGGCCCGAAAAAGCAGGCATGCTCGTATGCCTTCCGGGCATTTCCCAAAACATCTTCTTTCGAATAGTCCAGTGTCGGCCACCCGGCGACTCCCCCGATCAAGGTATCTCCACCGGTTCGATGGTTGAATTCATGGCTTATTTTTTCTGCCAGTCGGATGCTGTCGGTAATTTTTCTCCCCGGCAGAAACACCCCGAAAAAACCGGTCCGCAAAACACCCCAGTGTCCTGGTCGGCCGTTTAAAACGGCTGTGATGGCGGTGTCAACCACAGCTGTCCAGGCCTGTCGTACATCCCTGTTTTGGGGTGCTGTTTCACAGGCTAAACTGTCTATCCCAAAAAAAATCATCCCGAACCGTTTGCACGATTTCAAGCCCTGGCCGGGATTAAATGCCATCCCGCTCTTTTCGGGATCAACGCCTTGGTTGTCCGCCGACAACTCGGAATGGACAATACAGGCATCCGACGTTTCAAGCGGCTTGGTTTTTGAAAACAAAAACTTGCCGGTAGCCGTTCGAGACCGTTTGATCGTTTTACCCTCTACCGTCATGGCATCCCCTTTGTACAAATGTTTCAACTGCCGTATGAATGAATTCGATTTCATCCTCCTGAACCGTTCGGAGGTCGATAATGTACCAGTCTTCCTCTATCCTTCCGATTACCGGCGGCGAATCGGCCCGTAAATATTTTTCCATGGCGTTAACGGATTTTTCTCGAGGACGGACACAGACACACACACTCGGCAATAGCAGCAGTGGAAGGGAACCGCCACCGGCTTTGGAATCCAGGTCGGCCAATTTAACATCCAGACAGGCCGGTCCTACCCTGTTCAGCAGGCGGAGCAGTTTTTCGGCCCGTTTTGCAATGCTCTCCCTGGGTTCCAAAATCATCCTGAGGGTGGGGATTTCATGGACAGCCGTATTTTCATCACGATACAACCGCAGGGTGCTCTCCAATGCCGCCAGGGTCATTTTGTCGATACGCAGCGCGCGGGTAATCGGGTTGTTTTTGATATTGTCCACAATCTTTTTTGCCCCCAGAATGATACCTGCCTGGGGACCGCCCAGCAGCTTGTCGCCGCTGAAGGTGACAACATCGATACCGGCGGCGATCGACTCCTGTACGGTGGGCTCCTTTATCAGTCCGTATTTGGAAAAGTCGATAAAAGTACCGCTCCCCAGGTCCTCCATTACCGGAATCTGTTTCTCCCGGCCGAGAGCCACCATTTCCGGAAGGCCAACACTGGCTGAAAATCCGACAACAGCGTAGTTGCTGGTGTGGACTTTGAGCAAAAGCCCCGTTTGGTCTCCAATGGCGGAGGCATAATCGCTCAGATGCGTCCGATTGGTGGTTCCCACTTCTTTCAGCACCGCCCCGCTGCGCGACATCACATCCGGTATTCGAAACGCGCCTCCGATTTCCACCATCTCACCTCTGGAAACGATCACTTCTTTCCCCCGCGCAATGGTTTCCAGGGTAAGCAGGACTGCACCGGCATTATTGTTAACCACCATGGCGGCTTCCGCACCGCTGATCTCGCACAAAATATCTTCTACGGCACTGTAACGTGAACCCCGTCTCCCGGCAGCTAGGTCAAATTCCAGATTGGAATAGCGGCCGGCAATCAAAGCCATATTTTCGATGGCCCGGGGACTCAGCAGTGACCGGCCGAGATTTGTATGAACAACAATTCCCGTGGCATTAATGGTTCGAAGTAGTCGATGTTTTATAAGCTCCAGGGCTTTTTTCTGAACACCGGCACAAATGGATTCGATATCAAGCATCTCTTCCGTTATCTCCACCTCACTCCCGAGAATGGTATTGCGCAGTTCATCGACAATCGATCGCGCCGCCCGCAGGCGAACGGATTTGGGTACAGGCGCCAGGGTCTGCTCCGTTTTCATCTGTTCCAGAAGACGGTCAACCCCCGGGAGCTTCTGTAGAAAATGCTGTCTGCTGTCTGTTGGCATTGGTCGTTTGAACCTCTTGGAAAACGAAGCTTCCGTATAAATATTTTTTTTCGGCTGGTCGTTGCTGTGGAGGGATACCTGCTCCGGCTGGCGCAGATGGATCAAACCACCGACATTGGCTGTTTTGTTGTAAATGGCACTGCCGGAAGCGTCCGAAAACCGACTTACCCCTTATCCATGGAACCCGCAGGAGCATGATGATTGACCGCGTGCTTCGCAAGCAATGTCGTCGGCACCTCCCCATGGCCTGATTGTCAAATGAAATTAGATACCATTTAAACATATAGCCTATCAATAAAATAATTCGGCCTCCATCGAATATTGCGGTAATTCAGGCGTTTTATTGCAGGGATATCGTTTCAGGTACGTTTACAGGATGGGTACTCCTTGTAATCCCAACTGAATTCACCAGGGAAAATCGCCCTCGACAACGTCTGTCTTTACCCTAACGATGGGGTTTATGGGAAAGGGCATTCAGGATAGCCGGTGATGTCACGAATTTTCTGATAAAACGGCTTCAGTTTCGGATACATTTTACGATAAACCTGCCGATAAAGGGCATCGTACAAACGGTGCGTTTCCGGATCCGGGTGGAAGGTGTCCCCCAGGCGGGTCATCGCCCTTACGGCCTCCTGAAAGCCGGAAAACATCCCGAGCCCCACGGCAAGGTCGATAGCCGCACCCAATCCTGATGTTTCGTACAAATGGGGTCTTGAAGTGGGCAACCCGAAGATATCGGCCGTCACCTGCATGGCGACATTACTCTGAGAACCACCGCCGGATACCCGCAGGCTGGTGATGGGAATGCCGGTGCGTTTCTCAATCCGCTCCCTTCCGTCCCGCAACGCGTATGCCAGGCCTTCCAGAATGGCCCGGTAAAGATGGGCCCGGGTGTGCACGTCGCCGAATCCGATAATGGCCCCCTTGGCCTCCGGACCGGGTTCCTTAAGGCCTGGTGTCCAGTATGGCTGCAGCATCAGGCCCATGGATCCGGGCGGAACGTCGGCCACAAGCCGGTCGAAAAGAGCTTCCGCCTCCATCCCCTGGAGGGCGGCTTCCTTGATCTCGGGGTGCCCGAACTGTTCCTTGAACCAGCTGACCATCCAATACCCCCGATAGATCTGAACTTCCATGGTGTAGTACCCCCGGACAGCCGATGGATACGCCGGCAGAAGGGGAATGGCTTCCAGATATTTATGGTGGGTTACGTTAATGGTTGCCGTGGTGCCGTAACTCAGGCACCCGATGGAAGGATCCATACTTCCGGAACCGATGACTTCACAGGCTTTGTCGGCCGCCGCCGCGATAACCGGCAGGCCGGATGGAATCCCGGTTTGTTTTTCCGCCAAAACCGTTATCTCGCCCAGCGCTTTTCCCGGCATGACCAGGTCCGGAAGGATTTCAGGACGCTGTTTTAGGCAGTCCCATTTCCAGTTTCGGGGGGATTCCCATCGCAAACGCTTATAGTCGAATGGTACGTATCCAACCTGGCAACCGACCGAATCGATAAATTTTCCCGTCAATCGGAAGGTCAGAAACCCGGACAGAAAAAGGTATTTGAATGTTTCTTTCCAGACCTCCGGCTGGTTTGTCCGGATCCAGTTCGCCTCAGCCTCAGCCTGAAAATAGGCAATCGTCCGGCGCAGTCCCGCAACCCGGAAGAGCAGCCCCCACCAGCCGCCCAGCGGTGGCAGACCGTATGTTTTGCGCTGATCGAGCCACAACATTGCCGGCCGCAGGGGTTTTCCGGCAGCATCCACATTGATCACCGTCGAGCGCTGTGTGGTAAGCGCTACGCCGGCCAGCCGGTCCCGCAATCCGGCATTGTTTTCCCACAGTTGCCCGCAGGCCTGGCACAGCGACGCCCAGAACACTTCAGGGTCCTGTTCCGCCCACCCCGGTTTCAGCGATACGTACGGCTCAAAAAACACCTGCTCCTTGGCCACCAGGTTGCCGTTAAGGTCAAAAACCAGTACCTTGACACTTTGGGTACCGTTGTCGATAGCCAGCAGCAGGTCTCTGTCGTTCACAAGCATCACCGCCTTTTGTCCGGCGGCAGGTCGAGCCCAAGCGTACCGCCGGGATTCATAATATTGTGGGGATCGAAAAAGGATTTACACGCACGCAAGGCCCCCATCTGGACGGCACCAAGGTGTCTTTCCATCCAGGGCGCCATCATCTTGCCGACACCATGGTGGTGGCTCAATGAACCGCCGGATACTTCAATCCGCTCGATGATCCCTTCCTGAAACGTTTTATATTCCTCTATTGTATCGGTTTTCGCGATAAAAATAAAATAAAGATTCGTGCCCTGGGCATAAAAATGAGAGCTGTGCGTCATGCAAATGGTATGGGGCCGCTCTTTGATGAATGCTCTCACGCTGTTGTGTACCCGTTGCAGTTTATCCCAGGTCACGGTTGTTTCGAGGGTGTCGATCACAATGCCAAAATCGTTGAGGGCTTCGCGCAAATAGGGATCTTCAAAACGGCTGTTTTCCCATTTCCGAACCGGGTATCCGGAAAGATACAATCCGCCTTTTTTGCGGCAGATAGCGCGGATTCTGCGGTATACGTTTTTGGAAAACCGCCGATCCCCCTCGGTGTGCCCGATCATCAGGCTGCACTTTCCGGGAACGCGTTTCAACAACGCCAGTATCTTTTCAAAATAGCCCCCTCCGACGCCATATAGCTTTAGAACCACAGCCGTCTCTTCCGGATCCGAAATCCGCAGTACAGACGGCATTCCGAACTCCCCCTGCGATATTTCCCGAGCGGCTTCGACACTCAATTCCCAGGAGGGAAAAATATACGCAAAACGCTTCCGGTTTTCGGGCATATACCGGAATATTTTCATGGTAGCCGCAACCAGAACGCCCAGTGTCCCCTCGCTTCCGATCATCAGTTCGTTGATCCGGGGGCCGGAAGCCGCATGCGGGAAATCATGAGTTTCAATAATACCCGCAGGGGTTACGTATTCCTGGCTGACAACCAGGTCACAAGCGTCACCATAGTAGGAAGACTGCTGTCCGGACCCAAGGGCGGCAATCCAGCCGCCTACGGTGGAAAACTCAAAGGACTGGGGAAAGTGCCCGCCGGTGTATTTGGAACCGGCATCCAGAACGTCCGGTGCGTGATTGAGGGCATATTCATAATTTGGGCCCAGCATGCCCGGCTCTACGGTGATGGTCCGGTTAATTTCATTGAATGACAGAACCCTGTTCATATGGGTCTGCATGTCCAGCGCGATACCGCCTCCGGCACTGCGAAAACCGAGATTGACCGACGATCCGCCGCCGTATACATACACGGGGATGCATTCTTCGTTACAATATCGAATAATCCGGACAATATGCTCCTTACAGGCCGGGCGGACAACCAGGTCCGGCACGGCACCGGTCTCGCCCCGGCGCAGCATAAAAATTTCCTCTTCCGTCTGCCCGCAGGAATACTTCACGCGGGCATAGTCGTCCGCAGCAATATTTTCGTTTCCCACAATATTTCCCAGGGCCCTGACCTGTTCCGGGGACAGGGTTGTCGGCTGCCCGCAGGACACCGGTTGATCTCCCTCCTGGATCCGTTCGCGAAAATGATCGTCATCCAGCTGCAGCTCTTCCTTCAGCATCCGGTAAAGCTTGCGGTTGGGATGTTTGAAACGCTCCGGGGCCCCCCATTTAAAAATAGACCGGTAAGTGCCCGGACCTGGCGGCATGCTCCGCCATTTCGGCTGGTAATGATTCACTGGTTTCATTTGGCTGCTCCCGTTGACTGGTTATCCGGTGGTACACGATAGGCCCTGTTCCAGAGATCAAGGTAGGCTGTTCTTTCGTCCGCCCACCTTTGCGGATCCCATCCCAGCTCCGGCCCGCATACCTGTTCTATACGATCCAGAAAGGCTTTGGCACCATCGGGGAGTAGAAGCCCCATACGGACACGCCGCAGCAGCAGATCGGGCAAGTGCCGCACCATTTCATTACCTGCGGCATATTTCAGCTCGGCCCAGCTTGTGCGTGTTCCCGGAATTTCTGACAAAAGTCCCGCTGCACTTTCCGTCAGCATTTCAGCCGCCGCACTGCCATAGCGCCCCTACAATCTCTTCAGAAGCTGACCGTCATAGCTTGCCAGAACCTTTGCAGGGGGTCTGTTTAAAGGGAAAACCACCGCTCCCTTCCCGCGCAGCCTTTTTCCCGGCAAATATCCTTTAACCGTCTCCAGGGCATCCCAGGCCAGCAGTCGAAAGGTGGTCAATTTCCCACCGGTGACCGTCACCAGCCCCTTATCCGCCCAGACTGCGTGTTCCCTGGACTCCTCGGAAGGCGCACGTTTTCCATCGCTCAATATCGGACGGACACCGGCAAAAGATGATAGACAATCCTTCCGGGTTAGTTTCAGCCTAGTAAAATAGCCATTAACACCCTCCAGCAGGTAATCTGTCTCCTCCGGCGTGATAAACGGTTCCTCGGAGAGTTCCCTGTGGTGGTCCATATCTGTAGTTCCCAGCAGAACAGCCCCCTCCCAGGGAAGAATAAATATGGGCCTGCCGTCGCGCGGATGAATCAGGCTGACAGCCCGATTTTGATCAACCCTGTGGGCGGGAAGCACCAGGTGGCTCCCGCGCAGCGGCCGGATATGGATTTTTTTGTCGGGTGACGGCTGCAGGTTTTCCGCCCAGGCTCCGGTGGCATTGATTGCCGCCGGAACCCTGATTTCCTTTTGTTTTCCGGTCTCGCTGTCTTCTATGGTCAACCCGGCAACCTCCCCGTTTTTTCGCCGGAGTACAGCACAGGCGCGGGTGTAATTGAGGGCAAACCCGCCTTCCCGCCGGCCCTCCTGCAAAAGACGCATAACCAGCCGGACGTCATCCGTCTGTCCATCGACAAAGCGGAAGCCGCCCGACAATCTCTCCGCAGAAATCCCCGGCAGCATCGACTGTAGTTTTTCAGCGTTGAGGTAGGCGTGTTGCCTTTCCCGGGCCAGAAGGCCATAAAGTGACAAGCCTGCTTCCATTTCCCATTTTGACGGCCGGCGGTCATCATATATCGGCAGCAGAAATTCCAGGGGGTCGACAAGCCCTGGTGCTTCATTCAGGAGTCGTTCCCTTTCTTTGACGGATGCCCTGGTCAGCAGCAGTTTGCCCTGCTTCAAGTAGCGCAGTCCTCCATGAACCAGTTTGGAAGAACGGCTGCTGGTACCCCAGGCGAAATCGTTCTGCTCCACCAGCAGCACCCGCAGCTTCATGCGGGCCGATTCCCGAAAAATTCCGGCGCCGGTAATACCCCCTCCGATAATGACCAGATCCCAGTCGACCGGAAGATCATTGACGTTCATTATTTTTTTCCTTTGTGATCCGTTCCCAAGATTTTACACTATACTGCATGGCTTCTTGCACAACGGATTTTACGATTTCAGGGTCTCGTTCGATCGCCTGGCGCAGCTGTTGATAGTACCGCCCCGATTCGTTGCGGTTGTTTGCGGAGTAAAAATAATCCGTGGCCGCCTTGGCGAAAATCGGGCTGAAATCATTTAAAATCATCCGAAAAACCGGGTTCCCGGACAAAGCCGCCATGCGGATCTGGAGAGACCAGTCAAACTCCCGAAAAGCCTCTGCGGAGTCTTCAAGATCCTGACAACCTGTCAGGCAGGCGCTGAGCTGGTCCGGAAACTGGAAGGCGGCCTTCTGCGCGGCAGCCGGCATGAGCAAAGCGCGTATTTCCAGAAGGTGCCCGATAAAGCCATGGGGCAGAAAATCACCGTAGCGGGTCATGGAACCGAGAAGTCCGAGCCCCCCATCCTGCAGGTAATCATTGACGACGGTCGGTTTTCCATGCCGGATTCGAACCCAGCCTTCCCCGTCCATCCGCTTGAGGGTTTCACGGAGCGTCGGGCGGGTGACACCGATCTGTTGCGCTAGATCCCGTTCCCCCGGCAAAGTTGATCCCGGTTTCCAGCTGCCGTTCAAAATCATACCGAGGAGTTTGCTCTGGACGAATTGGCCCGGCCGCATAGGGGCATTGTTGTAAGTTTTCATTTTATCTCCTTCTGGTAAGAGGTCTTACCAGTTAGGGTGACCATCGTCAACCATTATGACGGATCGCCGGGAAAACACGCATCAGAGAAACAAAGACCGCGTTTTCCCATCTGCGCATTCGAGTGAACCGTAAGGCATCCGGTTATATTATGGGGTTATTTTGATAACTGCGAGAGTGCAGTCATCTTCTGACGGTGCGTCCTGAGCAAAGGTATAATGTTCTTGAGATACGGCATCAAGAATGGATTCCACACGCAAATAGGCATTTCGGCTGATAATTTTATTTATCAAAAGATAAAGGTCGCTTGACAATATTGCACCGCAAGATTTACGTACCTGACAACTACAGATTATGGTATCTGTAACCTGACCAAGTTGGTGATGTTCTATCAAAGTTGTCGTCAATAATTTGATATATCGATTTTTATTATGATATCAGCACTTGAGAATCATCCAATCCAACCACAATATACAGCATGCGCCTGAGATCATATTTCTGCAATATCGTGATTTTCCCCTGCATAATTAATTGCTAAAAAGCGACAGATCTGTCGTCTGACACGACATTTTGGCGTACCTTATCCCTTTCTTAGTTACCCCAAATCGACAATCAAATCTTTTGGTCACTTCTAACTATCTATAATTGCATCATA
>CAZKYZ010000053.1:6044-14155 GCA_964557055.1 uncultured Desulfobacterales bacterium | reverse complement strand
GATCCCCGATGCAAAATTACCCAAGAGCCAGGCATTTTCGATCCCATGCCCCAAGTGCAAAAAAAAAATAACCATTCATGTAAAGGGCGCAAAAAAAACTCCTGCCGCTCCCCAAAAAACTACTGAAAAACCTGCCAAAACCTCCGAGCAACAGCCCGAAACGAAATCGGAAAAAACCCTGATCGAAAGGGCCACGGCCGAATACAATTCCGCCGATAAACCGTTTGATTTTATCGAAGAAGGCGTTGAAACAGCGCTGGTTTGCGAGGCCGACAAGGCAATCAACGCGGATATCACGAAAGTCCTGGAGAAGATGGGCTACGCGGTCACATCTCCCCAAAACCCCATGGATGCTCTCAAACAGATGCGTTTTCACCATTTCCATATGGTGCTCTTGAACGAACGATTTGGAACATCAAACCCGGATGAAAATCACGTTCGTAAATATCTGGATCGATTGGCCATGGAGTTCCGCCGGGAAATTTTTGTCGTACTGCTTACCGACCGGTTTCGATCCAACGACAATATGGTGGCATTCAACAAAAGCGTCAATCTTATTCTCAACAGCAAGGACCTGGGCCAAATTCGCCAAATCCTGGCAGCAGCAATATCCGAACATGCCGCTTTTTATCGGATCTTCAAGGAATCCATGATTGCCACGGGAAAGGTATAACGGGTGCTGAAAACAGTCTGAAATGGACTATACCTGCAACAACTACCGTGAAGAAATGCAGCTGTTGAGTCTTCGCAAACGACTGGAACAAGCGAATCTCAGTGATGAGGAGAAAAATATTCTCCGCCAGCAGATTTTCCGGATGGAAAAAGAGATGGGAATGCAGTAGCCTGCATCTTTCTTGAAGTTCGGGTTGGCCGACAGGTTCGAATCACCTCCTGCTTGCTACAGACGCCTGTATCGCGGACTGGAAGAGCTGCCAATGCAACCTATAAAATTTGCTCGTGACCTGTATCTGCTTCCCCTCGATCAGGACATCCGGGGTTTTACCAGCTTTATCGGTTCATGGCTGTACAGGGGCGATGCAACCTTGCTCATTGATCCGGGGCCGGCATCCACGATCCCCCTCTTGAAAAAAATGCTGGCAGGCATGGGTATCCATCGGTTTGATGCTATTCTGCTCACGCATATTCACATCGACCATGCCGGCGGGGCCGGTCATCTCACACAATGGTTCAAGGACACGCCGGTTGTATGCCACAGTTCCGCCATAGTCCATCTCGCCGATCCGGCCAGACTCTGGGAAGGAAGCTTGAAAACCCTCGGACCAGTAGCGGAAGTTTACCAATCCATCGCTGCCGTTCCTCTGGAAATGATGGTGGAAGCCGAAACGTTTACGGATTATGGTGTACGTAGCATACCAACACCCGGGCATGCACCCCATCACGTGAGTTACCTTGCCGACGGTTACCTGTTTGCCGGGGAGGCCGGCGGTGTTTTCTGCGACCCGGCCGGCAAAACTGCCTACCTGCGTCCCGCCACACCCCCAAGATTTTATATGGATGTCAGCATCGGCAGTATTGACTGCCTGATAAGGGAGCGTTTCGATACCATCTGCTATGGTCACTTCGGTATCCATAAAAATGGTCGCGAAATGCTCAGGCGTCACCGGCGCCAGCTGGTTCGCTGGAAAACGATTGTTCAACGAGTGCTTTCGTCCGCGACAGGGGATACGTCTGTGGAAGGTTGTCTTGCAGTGCTTCTGGCGGAGGATCCCGATCTGGCCGTGTACGCATTCTTCGACCCAGCTGTTAAAGACCGTGAGCGGGTATTTTTAAACAACAGCATTCGGGGTTTTATGGAATATCTTTGCACCGGAACGGATTCCAAGCGGATTACAAGCGGCTTCCGATAATCCGGAGACCTTCCAGGGTAAGCGACGGCTCCACGCTTTCGATAGTTTCGGATACCTGCTGCATGATAGGAGCCAGTCCGCCGGTGGCGATTATCCTGGGCGAAGTTCCCATTTCCTGCTTCATACGCCTGACCATACCATCCACAAGACTCCCGTAACCATAGATAATCCCGGCTTTTATACTGCTGATGGTATCCTTGCCGATGACCTGCTCCGGCGGGTTGAAAATATCGACGCGGGGAAGTTTGGAGGCATGGATAAAGAGCGCCTCCGAAGAGATCATAATCCCGGGGCTGATGGCACCGCCCAGATATTCACCTTTTTCAGAGATGGCATCGAAAGTGGTGGCAGTTCCGAAATCAATGATCACCAGGCTGGATTTGTATTTTTCGTAAGCGGCTACTGCATTAACGATCCGGTCAGCACCAACCTCCGCCGGGTTGTGAATTAGTATCGGCATACCTCCGCAATTGCGGGCATCTATCCATGCGGGAGTGTGACCCAGATATTTGCGGCAAAAGGCATCCAAATTGCCCACTATCGGTGGTACAACACAGGAAATGATCGTTTTATGGATATTCTCAAATTGGATTTCTCCGTTGGCTAGCAGTCCGCTCAGCAGCAGATGGAATTCGTCTTCCGTAGCGTTTCTTTCCGTACGAATCCGCCAGTTTCGCAAAAGCTGATTTCCATCGTATACACCCAGAACTATATTGGTATTGCCAACGTCAATTACAAGAAGCATGGTCAATCTCCAGACGGGTTTTGAACCGTTATCGTTACGGTAAAAATTTCCGGGTCCGCCTTTTCCAAAGCTGTTTTCAAGGGTAGCGAAATAATGGCAGGGCGGGCGAAAACACCCGGTTTGAGTCCGGTGCAATCCACGTAGGGTTCGATTCTACCCTCGTTTTCCAGGCGATCCAATATTTTTAGCGGGCCCGTGATCTCCAGGTCAATGGCGGAAGGTGAAATAGTTACCTGCAACGGGGATCCTTTGCTTTTTACAGCGATATTTTCGTATTTACGGGAAATAGTCGCTTCCTTTACAAATATGTCTATCAGCACGATTGCAGGTGTCAGGTCCGCTTCTACGTGGTCAGGCAGATTCAGGGATGTTTCCTTTTTGGTGGATTCCTGAAGGCCGTCTATGTCTATCGGTTTTGTGGGAACCATTTCCATGGGGGCAATAGCAGACTTCGGTCCTCGGATTATCACGGATGCAGGCGATACCACCATTTCGGAAATATAGCACTCAGGAGCTACTTTTCCGGTGGTGACGATCGATACGGGAAGCTGACGGCTGAGCTTTTTTTCCAAATTTACCAGGATAAATTGAGGATCGATTTTCTTCAGTTCGATACCGTTCGCCAGTTGAAATGCAGCCTTCTCGATGGGAATGGTCGATGGACCTTCCGGGGTGTTTGACAGATCAATCGTATAAGCTGCAGGTGGTTTGAAACTGTCGCCGCCTGTTTCGGGGCCATGAATTCGTATTTCAATATCGTTGGAAGATATTTCCAGAAGCGTAAGACCGGGAGGTATGTTCACGATCTCAATGGGCACAAGAACGTTTTCCTCGCGGGTCCCTGAACGGTTGAACGGAAGGAAAAGAAAGGCGGTGACGGCTGTGATAAATACGAAAGCCAGCCATATCAGGCTTTTTGGGCGCATCATTCTCCAAAGCGGTTTATGCTTGTTTGATGGCATCTATGATTGTGATTGTTGCAGCTGTGGTCGCCACATCGTGCACTCGGACAATATGGGCACCATTCAAAACACAAGCAGCAACCGCCGCCTGTGTTCCCGATTCGACGATCGGCAGCAGTGAGTCAATATCTTCTTCCATATCCCCTTTCAAGAGGTTGCGAATAAAGGCCTTTCGGGAAGGGCCTACCAGTATGGGAAGGCCCAGTTCCTCAAAATCAGGCAGCCTGTTGATCAGGGCCAGATTGTGCGCTGCAGTTTTACCGAAACCGATTCCCGGATCGATAATAATTCTGGAACGTTTGATTCCATTTTTAACGGCCCGGTCCACAACGTCCAGCAGGAATTGACGGATTTCACCGATAAGGTCAGCATAGCTCGGATCAACCTGCATGGTTTTCGGGGTGCCCTTCATATGCATGACAATGACCGGAACATCATACGCCGCAGCTGTTTCTATCATATCCGGGTCAAGGCGAAACGCACTGACATCGTTGATGATGGCCGCCCCGGCATCGAGTGCGGTCCTGGCGACAACTGCTTTGGTGGTGTCGATGGAGATGGGAACAGGAATCCGGCGGGCCAGGTTGTCGATAATTGGAACAACCCGTCGAATCTCTTCATCGGCGGGGACCGCCTCAGAAAACGGCCGGGTTGACTCGCCCCCGATATCGATGATATCGGCACCATCGCGAACCAGTTTTTCAGCTTGCCTCAAAGCACTGTCTGGCGAGAAAAAGAGACCGCCGTCCGAGAAAGAATCAGGCGTTACATTGAGGATCCCCATGATTCTGGTTTTGTGACCCAGTTCCAGGCATCCGCCGCCTGCAGGAATCTTGAACGTTTTCAAGCCTTTTTCCCATCGTCCGGCTTCGTGCTGGTTTCATCCTCCGGTGCAGAAGGGGACTCCTTCTCTTCGCTTTCGACAGGTTCGGAATTGTCATCTATATTAGACGGGAATACGAAATCGGGTCGTAGCGACAGGATCAGGTCGTCGAGTTCTTTGCCCTGGACGGTTTCTTTTTCCAGAAGCAGATCCGACAGCTTGTGCAGCACATCGATGTTATCCTGCAGGACTGTTTTGGCACTGTTATAGGCGGTTTCAATAAGGTTGGAGACTTCCTCGTCAATTTTGCGGGCCGTATCTTCGGAGTAGTCACGGTGTTGGGAAATTTCCCGCCCCAGGAAGATCTGTTCGTCCTGGTTGCCGTAAGAAACAGGGCACAACTTATTGCTCATGCCCCAGGAGCGGATCATTTTCTGTGCGATGTCAGTGGCCTGTTTAATGTCGCTGGAGGCACCGGTAGTGATGCGGCCAAAGATGATCTCTTCGGCAGCCCGGCCGCCGAATGCCACGGCGAGACCGCTTTCAAGCTGGTCTTTGAACAGGTGATCATTTTCACTCGGCAGGTACCAGGTAATTCCCAAGGCTCTCCCTCGCGGGATGATGGTGATTTTGTTGACCGGATCGGTGCGGGGCAGAAACCGGGCTACCAGGGCGTGTCCGGCCTCGTGGTAGGCGGTAATTTTTTTGCTATCCTCGGTCATCACTTTGGATTTGCGTTCCAGGCCCATATACACTTTGTCCTTGGCGTCCTCGAAATCATTCATTTCGATTTTATCTTTGTTCCTTTTGGCGGCGATCAGGGCGGCTTCATTAACCATATTTTCCAGATCGGCGCCGGAAAAACCGGGTGTGCCTTTGGCAAGCACCAGCGTGTCCACATCCGGTCCGATGGGTGTTTTTTTGGTATGGACCTTAATGATTCCCTGGCGCCCCTTGATATCCGGTAAATATACGACCACCTGTCGGTCGAACCTGCCGGGGCGCAGCAAGGCAGGGTCAAGGACGTCCGGCCGGTTGGTGGCAGCTATCAGGATAACCCCTTCGTTGGATTCGAATCCGTCCATTTCCACCAGCAGCTGGTTCAGGGTCTGCTCCCGTTCGTCGTGTCCTCCGCCCAGTCCCGCGCCGCGGTGGCGGCCGACAGCATCGATTTCATCTATAAAAATGATACAAGGGGCGTTCTTTTTGCCCTGAGCGAAAAGATCTCTGACCCTGGATGCCCCTACACCGACGAACATTTCCACAAAGTCCGATCCGCTGATACTGAAGAAGGGAACACCCGCTTCTCCGGCAATGGCCCTCGATAAGAGGGTTTTGCCGGTTCCCGGCGGACCGGTCAGTAATACGCCTTTGGGGATTCGTCCCCCCAGGCGCGTGAATTTCTTGGGCTCCCGCAGAAACTCGACGATTTCACCCAGTTCTTCTTTGGCTTCATCGATACCGGCCACATCATCAAAAGTTACTTTTTCCTGCTGATCCGTCAACAGGCGGGCCCGACTTTTTCCGAAGGAAAGCGCCTTGCCGCCGCCGGACTGCATCTGGCGCATGAAGAAGATCCATACCCCGATCAGCAGGACAAACGGAAGCCATGACACCAAAATAGACATATACCACGGGGGGTCAGCTGGAGGTTTGGCACTGATTGTCACATTTTTTTCCCTCAGGATACGGATCATGTCGACATCCCGCGGCGCATATACGGTATAGCGGCGGTTATCGGTGTCCGTTACGAAAAGCTCTTGCCCCTGAATTTCCACTTGGGCAATCAGTTCTTTATTCACCATGGCAAGAAAATCGGTATAGGCGACCGATTTTTCGGCTAAATTGGTGGTATTGAATATCTGGTAGAGCATGATGATCATCATAAGGATGACCAGCCAGAGGGAAAGGTTTTTATAAAAAGGGTTCAATAATTAATCCTCCTCCTGAGGTGTTCCCGATTAATCCCGGGGCCGGTCCTTGCCGCCGGATGGCAACGGATTGGCCTTCTATTTTCGCAAAGCATAATCATAAGCATTGATCCCTGTTTCGCAAGCAAAAATCCGTCCATGGGCTTCCAAGAGGCCGAGCTGTCAATCGACCGGAACAGCCGGCTATTCGGATACACCGTCGCCCTCCGTCGGCATAAATTCAGCTGTCAGCACTTCAATCCCCGTGGAACGGACTCTGGCGCGGTGGTCAATGCGCTTTCCAGCGACCCAGACGATGCTGTCCATGCTTACCAGGACCGGGATGGCGGCACGCTCCATCCGTGGAACTTTGCTGTCCGCCAGAAACGTGTTGACCTTTTTGGTCCCCTGCATTCCCAGGGGCATGAATCGGTCGCCGGGCCGAATGCTCCGGATTGTTATGGGGAAACAAACGTTTTTTTTATCGAAAAAAGCGGTATTCGGACCGGAGCCGGTCAGCATCTCTTGATCTGTTACCATAGTTTGGCTCATTTTAACAGTACCGCCGGTTTCCATGATTTTTATAGTTCCAGGGCCGTCTAACCGGTAGGCAAAACGGGGGCTATCGGTATCGGAGACCGACGGGGGGTGCTCCCGCAGCGGGGATGTTTCCTGTTTAACAATCAGGCTTCGATTATGAAACAGTACCCGGATCTGTGCGGGCAGATCGAGGAATTTTGGAGCGTCTGCCGCCATGGTGATTCTGTCGATCGACTCGATATGCGGCCATGAAATTTTTCTACTGTTACCTTTTACAGCGGCAATAGCAGCACGATATATTCTCCTGCGCAATGCGATGTGCAGACCGGCCAATGCCTTCCGATCCAGGGTCAGTGCGTTCGGAGACCGGTGGGTGATGACCTTTTTCAGTTCCGTTGCCACCAGACGGGAGAGCCAGTTCTCTTCTGCCCGCATAATCAATGCAGTACGACCGATGCTTTCTGTAATCGCCGGATTGTAGGAGTTCCGCAGCAGCGGGATGACTTCGTGCCTAATTCTGTTTCGCAGAAACGCCGGGTCACGGTTGGAGGCGTCTACGGTGTATGGTATACTTTCCTGCTTTAAAGCCGTTTCGATTTCCCGGCGCGTCAACCGGATCAGGGGACGGATAATATGACCGTTCCGTATGGGCGGGATTCCGGCAAGCCCCAGAGGCCCGCTGCCGCGGATCATGTTCATCAGCACCTGTTCAGCGTTGTCGTCGGCATTGTGCCCGGTTGCCACCCGGTCGTATGGGGCGGTGGTCATGATTTCATCGAAAAACCGATAGCGCAGAATTCGGGCCGCCTCCTCCCGGGAGAGATGCCCTTCCTGTTGAAAACGTATTACATTCACCGTTCTTGTATGGAAAGGGTAACCCATATCACGTGCCATTGCGGCCACAAACCGTTCATCATGGTCTGCCGCGGATTCCCGCAGACCATGATTCAGGTGGGCTACCCCCAAGGTAATCTGCAGGGGTGCCGCCAACACTTTCAACACGTGCAGGAGGGCTGTTGAATCAGGCCCGCCGGAAACGGCTACCAGTATTTTTTCGCCGGGTATGGTCATCCGCCAATTTTGCATCGTTTCGGCAACGATATTGCAGATAGAACATCTATTTTGGGGTTTCAATCGGGCCACAGTACCAACCAGAAATCATCACAACTCATTTGTAATATTTCAAATACGGGATTTATGACAGGGGGGCGATGCTGTGTCAATGAAAAATCCCACCGTCTTTTGTTCTTGAAAAATTGAATT
>CAZKYZ010000053.1:0-6034 GCA_964557055.1 uncultured Desulfobacterales bacterium | reverse complement strand
TTCAGGGATTATAATTGGTTCCGGTTGTGCTAGGCGGGGAGTTAGCGGTGCCCTTTTCCCGAAATCCGCTTATGCGGGGCTGAATTCCCTCTCCAGGGTTTTGCATTGAAAATAGCAGCCGTCGTACCGGCCACCGCGCAACAGACGGTCGTGAACCTCGTCAGGTCCGGAAGGAAGCAGCGATAAACGATGCCTGTCTGTGTCGCGGTTGATCCCGGCTACACATGCGGAATGCATTTTTCGGGCAATATTCGAAAGAGGGTGCACAACCGAACCAAGCCCTTATAACCATGGGAAGACGGTCTTGCGGCAATCCATTCAACCGTCTGGCAGAGGCCTTCGCTGCTCCCGTGGAAACCGGTATCCATCCAGTATTCTTTCTTTTTTTTTCCGTCTTGACAATACTCTATCTGGTCTTATTTTTTGGACGATATTGAGTCCGAACGCTGTTTTTCAAAAGTCAGAAAGAGAATTTATCGATCCCCCCCGGTCACCGAAAGAGTGTTACCAACGATTTCAGAGCCAGGAGAAAAAAACGCTGATGCCAGAGAAAAAGAATATCAAAATTAACATCGACGGAAATTCAGCAGACGAATTCGAAGAAATGGAAGAAAATATGGAAGCCCCATGCGAATCTCCCGAAAAAGAGACGGCGGAAGAAGGAGAAAAAAAACCAGCAACCATAGAGGAGCAGCTTCAGGAATCGCTGGATGCCGCCCTGGCAGAGGCGGAACAGAACAGGGACAAATACATTCGGGCTGCCGCTGAGCTGGAAAACTTTAAAAAACGGACTTCCAGGGAAATGAGTGATCTGCGCAAATATGCCAATGAAGCCCTGCTGAGAGAATTGCTGCCCGTAATCGATAATCTTAAGCGTGCCACCAGCATTACCGCCAACGTTGATGAAAAATCGGTTCAAAGCATCATCGAAGGTGTCCACCTGACGCTTAAGGAAATAATGAAGGTGCTGGACCGTTTCAATGTAAAACCGATTGAATCACTGAAACAGCCATTTGACCCTAATTTTCATCAGGCTGTCAGCCGGGAGGCGTCCGATGCCTACCCGGAAAATACCATTTTAACAGAATTCCAAGAGGGATACCTGATCCATGATCGACTGTTAAGGCCTGCCATGGTTGTTGTTTCCATGGACAGTTCGGAAGAAAATAAAGAATAATGCCAGTTAACAAATGAATTTGATACATCGTTTATACCTAAGGAGGAAAATTAAATGGCAAAGATAATCGGTATTGATCTCGGCACCACCAACTCGTGTGTGGCGGTCATGGAGGGTGGTGATGCCCATGTCATCACCAATCCGGAAGGCGGGAGAACGACACCGTCCGTCGTCGCCATGTCGGAAAGCGGTGAAAGACTTGTGGGGCAGATTGCCAAACGACAGGCCATCACCAATCCCGAGAATACGGTTTTTGGCGTCAAACGGCTGATCGGTCGTAAGTTCAGCTCAAAAGAGGTGCAGGGGGACATTAATATACTGCCGTATAAAATTGAACAGGCCAGCAATGGCGACACCCGTATCAATTTAAGGGGAAAACAGTTCAGCCCCGCAGAGATTTCATCCTTTATTCTGGCCAATATCAAGAAAACGGCGGAAGAATACCTGGGCGAGACAATTACCGATGCCGTCGTAACGGTGCCGGCCTATTTTAACGACAGCCAGCGGCAGGCAACCAAAGATGCTGGAAAGATTGCCGGACTGAACGTACTGAGAATTATCAACGAGCCCACGGCGGCCTCGCTGGCATACGGGCTGGACAAAAAAAGTGAAGAAAAAATCGTCGTGTTCGATCTTGGCGGCGGTACTTTTGATGTTTCCATTCTGGAAATCGGTGAAGGTGTGTTTGAAGTAAAGGCCACCAATGGAGATACCCACCTGGGTGGTGAAGACTTCGACCTGCGTATTATCGACTTTTTGGCGGATGAGTTTAAAAAAGACCAGGGAATTGATATTCGAAGTGATAAAATGGCCCTTCAGCGGCTTAAAGAGGCAGCCGAAAAGGCTAAAATGGAGCTTTCCACATCCATGGAAACGGATGTGAACCTGCCGTTTATAACTGCTGATGCCAGCGGTCCGAAACACCTTAATATCAAGATCACCCGGGCCAAGCTGGAAGGTTTGATTTCCGGCCTTCTGGACAGACTGGAGAATCCCTGCCGGGTAGCCATGAAGGATTCCGGGATGGCTGCCGCAGACATTGATGAGGTCATCCTGGTGGGTGGCATGACCCGTATGCCGGCCGTTCAGGAGCGGGTCAAGAACATTTTCGGCAAAACCCCCAACAAAAGCGTGAATCCGGATGAAGTCGTGGCCCTGGGTGCCGCCATACAGGGTGGTGTTCTGCGGGGTGATGTAAAAGATGTCCTTCTGCTGGACGTAACCCCGCTTTCCCTGGGTATTGAGACCCTGGGTGGCGTCATGACCAAATTGATTGAAAGGAATACCACCATACCTACCAAAAAAAGCCAGGTATTTTCAACGGCCGCCGATAGTCAGCCAGCCGTTTCCATTCATGTGCTCCAAGGGGAACGCGAGATGGCTGCCGTCAATAAAACCCTGGGACGTTTTGAACTGGTGGGTATTCTCCCGGCTCCCCGGGGTGTTCCTCAGATCGAAGTCACCTTTGACATCGATGCCAACGGGATCGTGAAAGTTTCCGCCAAGGACCAGGCAACCGCAAAAGAGCAGTCTATCCAGATTACGGCTTCGTCCGGACTGTCGGATGAAGAGATCAAAAATTTGGTGAAAGACGCGGAACTGCATGCCGACGAGGACAAGAAGAAAAAGGAACTGGTAGAGGCGCGCAACCATGCGGACGCATTGATCTACAGCACCGAAAAGTCCATAAAGGACCTGGGTGACAAGGTGGACGAAGAAACCAGAAAGAACGTGGAAACCGCCATAGATCCCCTGAAAAAGGCCATGGAAGGTGAAGACACGGAAGAGATCAAAAGGCTGAGCGAAGCCCTTACGCAGGTATCCCACAAACTGGCCGAGGCCATGTATAAGCAGGCTTCCCAGGATGGGGCCGGGCAGGCGGGGTCGGGACCCGAAGGAGCCGATAATCCCGGAACCGATGAGGATGTGGTTGACGCGGATTTTGAGGAAGTAAAAGACGACAAAGACGACAAGGACGACAAAAAGTAATTACTATCCCCTAATTAGGTAAACCGGAAAGCCGTCGGCAGTTCATCTGCCGGCGGTTTTTTTTCCTGGAAAAGTGGAAGGGGGGGCAACCGCTTCACGGCAAACGGTCGCTATAAATCATATCCAGCGCTTTGTCGTATACGGATGACTCGATTTCCATGAGCCCTATGATTGTATGAAAAAGATTGTCATGCGAAAATGTATTTGTCGTTTTTGCCCTCAACGCCTCCCGGTCTATTTTGAAACTCTTGCCGAACCAGAAAACAGCCGGAATGTGGACCTGGGTATCCGGGGCCAGGGCATAGGGCAATCCATGAAGATAGAACCCGTGTTCTCCCAGAGATTCTCCATGGTCTGAAAAATAAAGCATCGCCGTTTCAAAACGATTGGTGTTTTGTTTGAGCAGGTCAATGACCCGGGATAAAAAGTAATCCGTGTACAAAATGGCATTGTCGTAGGCATTGCCGATTTCCACGGTGGTGCAGTCCTTCAATTCATTGGTGTTGCAGGTAGGGGTGTACCTTTCAAATTTTTTGGGGTATCTTTTGTAGTAGGCCGGTCCGTGGTTTCCCATCTGGTGAAGCACGATCAGAATATCGCCGTCGTTTTGTTCATCGATATATGCCTGTAAACCGGCCAGCATGCCTTCATCTCTGCATTCAACATCACAAACCGGGTTGAGCGCAGCGCTGCGGAAATCTTCATATTGCGCTCTCAGGGCCACACCCTTGGAGCTTGAATTGTTTTCCCGCCATAGAATGTTCACCCCGGCATGATCAAGAACATCCAAAAGGTTTTCATGGGATTTGCCCTTATTGTCAGTGAAATCCGTCCTGCCGAATGAAGAAAACATACAAGGCAGGGATACGGCGGTGGTTGTTCCGCAGGAAAACATGGCGGGAAAGTTGAATATTTCCTCTTTTTTCAGGAGTGGGTTGGTTTCCCGGTGATATCCGTTTAGCGAAAACCGATCCGCGCGGGCCGCTTCGCCGACTACAATGATGATTAACTCCCTGTCGATATCGGATTCCGGGATATTCGCATCTTCGCCCACGGTTGCCGGCACGGTTACGGTCTGCTCGGAAATTTTATAAAGGTGGTTTCCGATGGAGTAGATATAGTACGTCGGATTGGTATAATACCGCAGTGGTTTGTGCTCGCGTAGAAAAGATGTCAAAAAATCACTGCTTAAAAAGAATATGGCCGTGATGCAAAGCAGGCAGGCGGCGATCACTTTGATTTTCGAGAAAAACTCCTTTTTAAATGGCCTGTCTGACAGTTTGATCCTGCAGACAACCAGCGCCGGCAAAACCCCCAGAAGCAGGAAATAAAGAACCAGTTTGATGCTCAACAGATCCATGGACTCGCCGCGATTGGTTTGCAGAATATTTTGAACCATGGTGCTGTCGATAAAAATGTTGTAGCTGTCCATGAAATATCCCGTCAGGGAAGATATCAACAGCAGTACAACCAGTATCGGTTTGGTGGTGTGCCGGTAGCAGAAAATTGACAGCAGGAGGACGATGACCAAGTAGAGAAGCATCGCCGTGAGTCCGATATAAGCCAGGTTTTTAAAGGAAACAGGGTAAACTGCGGTCACATTTCGGAAGAAGGCCACATTGTCAAAAAGAACGAAAAACAGGGAAACAGCCAGAACCAGACGGGTTATGGTGACCTTTTCAGGCAGCACGGAATGAAACCATTTCATGGCACGGGTACCTCTTGGGAAGAAACCCAACCTTCGCGGCCGCTGATCCTGGTTTTCCGTATACGGCCGGCTGGGATATTGTCTGCGCTGCTGGTGAGGTCGCCAAGGGGGGCAAAGAGGACCCCTTTTTCAATCGCATTTTTGAGAAAGGATTTAAAAAGGTGATATTTGGCGATTCCTTCCACTTCGGCGTGGATCGCCAGAACATTCAAACGCTCCGGCGCGAGGCAGGAAAGAAGATACCTGTTATAATTTTGATCCGAAATGCCGTTGCGTCCGACAACCTCATCATAGGTGGGCAGGGTAACGGGGATTTGAATTTGATCAAGCACCCTCTCCCCCGCAACCGGCCGGAAGATATGGCTCCCTCTGCAGTCGCTGCTGTAGTTGAACGGAAAGCCGCTTTGGGCAACCAATACGGTTTTATTGCATTTCCAAGCCGGTACGGCCGAGCAGACCGGTGGGGAACCGGTGATGCGGGTCAGCAGCGTAAAGCCCCTGTCGATGGACTGTTTGATCTCTTTGGCCGCCATTGTGTCGATATGGGTTTGCCAGTGGTGATGGTCCCAGGCGTGGAAGCCGATTTCGTGGCCGGCCCGGGCTGCGGCGCTGATGACGGATCCCAGTTTTTCGCCGATGATCGGCCCGGGCAGCACGGTTCCCCGAAACAGGATATCCCAGCCGTAAAGGCTGGCCGCTTTCGAGCGCAACATTTTTTTCAGAAAAGACGGTCGCAGGAGCCGGTATACATGCCGGCCCATGTTGTCGGGGCCGACGCTGAAGAAGAAAGTCGCCCGGATGCCCTGTTCGGCAAGCAACCGGCACAGGTTCGGAACACCGACCCGGGTACCCCGGTAGGTGTCGACGTCTATCCGTAATCCCAAGCGCATGACTGCTGCTTCTCCTTTTCCGTATTCAAATGGGATGCGGGTTTTTACTGCTTTTTGGTTTCCGCTTCGGACTCGCCAAGAAAAAAATCGAGTGTTTTGTCCACGGATTCCACCAGTCCGACTTTTGGTTTCCAACCTAACAGCTTTTCCGCCTTTCGGATGCTCGGTTTGCGGTGCGATACATCCTGATAGCCCTTGCCATAAAAAGACCGGCTCTCGATTTCGCGCATTCCGGCAAAAGGGGGATAAGACGGACGCAAGGGATGCTTT
>CAZKYZ010000052.1:11365-14191 GCA_964557055.1 uncultured Desulfobacterales bacterium | reverse complement strand
GATGAACCGACGGGCAATCTTGATAAAAAACTGGCGGATGAAATAATGAGTTTGATGAAAGCCTATTGCAAAAAAAACAAGGCTACAGAAACGCCTGTAAAGAACTGAGATTCTATTCAGAATAGTTGGCAGACAATCGTCGCATCCGGAAGGGATGCAGGAACGGCGGATTGTGGACAGGCCCCAGAAAAAATGCCCTGCCGCTGAATGGCAGGGTACTTCTGTCTGTGGTGATGAGAAATTACGTTTTTGTTACGTTTCTCGCTTCAGGGCCGCGGTCGCTCTCCTCTATTTCAAAGTCAACCGCGTCGCCTTCATTCAGGCTTTTAAAGCCTGTCTCATTAATGGCGGAATAATGCACGAAAATATCCCTGCCATCATTTTCATTGATAAAACCATACCCTTTTTTATTGTTGAACCATTTCACTTTTCCAG
Source organism: uncultured Desulfobacterales bacterium (assembly GCA_964557055.1). Classification (GTDB taxonomy): domain Bacteria; phylum Desulfobacterota; class Desulfobacteria; order Desulfobacterales; family CAZKYZ01; genus CAZKYZ01. The sequence goes on along the minus strand of CAZKYZ010000052.1, from coordinate 13,756 downwards.
TAGCCAAAACGAAACCCCTCCCTATCACATAGCGACGTCAGGTACTCCCCCTTTTCGGTCGGTTCGGCCACGAAAACGACTGTTTTCTAAGCCTAAATAGCACCAATGATAACCATATAGGGCAATTGCAAACAAATCGTCAAGAAAAAAATATTGCCTACTGATCAGGAAATGATTGATACCAAAGGAATACTGAAGATATGCCAAATCTTTTTCAGACAAACCGTCTTCGTTTTCAGGGAAATGGTCCTTGATCCGTCACGACTGCGACGTGCCCCCGCCATGGTTCCGCAGCAACACTTATTTTTCTTGACTACCAAAGCGGATTCCCTTTTAATCAGAAAATTCGCAGGTCATCCTTGCACACACCCTAACGACAGGGTACACTTTCTGACAACACCACCAGCACCTGTTCCGGAGGAGCCGATATTTGACCGACACGATCATCAACGAAACATTCGAACAGTATCGAGAAAAGCTGAAAACGGTTATCCTGGATCTGAAAAAACTGGCCGGAGAGATAAAAGATGATGATCTGCTGACGCTGGCATCGGATCTTATGGCAACCATCGAATCTCCTTTTTTGTTTGTTGTCGTCGGTGAGATCAAGGCGGGCAAAAGCAGTTTTATCAATGCCCTTATTGGAAAACCGGTGTGCAAAGTTGATCCGGCACCCTGTACCCATGAAATCCAGCAGATCGTGTATGCTGCCGAATATTTCGAAAGCAATCTGGCACCTGAGGTGAAGCAGATCGGGCTCCCGGTCGAAATCCTGAAAAAAGTTGCCATCGTCGATACACCCGGTACGAATACAGTTATTCGTCACCACCAGGAAATCACCCGCCGATTTATCCCCAGCAGCGGGCTTGTCATTTTCGTGTTCTCCGCCAAAAATCCGTATACACTTACGGCTTGGCAGCTGCTCGACTTTGTCAGCGAAGAATGGAAAAAAAAGGTCGTTTTTATTTTACAGCAGGCCGACCTGGCTACCGATGCAGAGCTAAAAACAAATATGGAGCAGGTTTCCAAGTATGCACAGGATCACCATATCGAATTCCCGAAAATATTTGCCGTTTCCGCCAAACACGAACTTGCCGGAAATGAGGATAGCGGCTTTTCTGAAATACGTCGATTCATTCGGGATACCGTCACCGGAGGGAGGCATCTGCGACTGAAGCTGGAATCCGCCGCAAATACCTGCGGCCGGATGATCGGCAAGTTTGAAGAGACCCTTGCCCTGCAGCGGAAACTGCTTGAAAACGACATTGCCACAGCGGGAAAGATTCAAACGAAAATACTGCACGGGAGAGATACACTCGAGTCTGTCTTTCGTAAAATGATTGCCAGAATGCTGGACAGCTACGATGCCATCGCTGAAAATATCCTGTTGGAATTCGATGAAGGGCTTTCCGCGGCAGCCCTTTTCAAACGGACGCTCGGGTCAGCTTTGACCAAGAGACAGTCCATCACCAAATGGGCCGCCGACTTGAAAGCAGCTTTCGCATCCCGGCTGCGGGATTCCTTCCATCGCATTATCGATGAGGATTCCAGACTCCTGTCGGAAAAAATGAAAGATTTTCTCTCCCTGATCATTGAAGACCTCCAGAAAATGGAAAAACCCTCCGGTGCCATTCCATCCAACAGTATATACGCCGGGGGGGATCGTGAAAAAATAATTGCAGACATTCGCAGAAAGGCCCTCACTTTCCTGGAAACGGATATTTTCCCCCGTTCGGCCATAGCCGGACCGTCCAGCGCCGCTTCTACTTTGCTGGGGGGTGGTGCCTTGACCATCTTGGGAACCATCCTGCTGACAACGACCCACATCCCTTTCATTGACATCACCGGCGGAATCCTGACCGGTATCGGGTTGCTCATGACCGGCGGATTCGTTTTCCACCAAAAAAAACGAATGCTCCGTAATCTGAAAAAAAACATATCCGAAGGAAAAGGTCGCCTGGAATCGGAAATGTCATCCGAGCTTAGCAGTAACCTTGATACCCTGTTCGCGGAAATCGTCGGCAGCTTTGCGCCGCTGTACCAATTCATCGACAGCCAGCGTTCAGCCATTCAGGCGTTTGAAGATCAGAAAAACCGCATCCGGGAAAAAACAGATGCGCTGTCTTTTGAAATCAGTTCGATGCCAGAGCAATCCGAAGACAAAGCGGCGGGGCCGTGAACCATGCCGGCAGCCGACAATGGCTCCCGGGGAAAAACAGAAAAGCCCGTTGAGCCGAAGAAAACTTTTTTTCAGCTGCCATCAAGCTTTTTTCGTAGCCTTTCAATTTCCTTCTTTGACTGGATCAGATCTTCATTGGAGAGTCGCAGCCGGCTGGAGAGGTACTCGGAAAACATTCGGTACAGGAACAGCAAAAAATTGGTTTTGTCATC
>CAZKYZ010000052.1:0-11355 GCA_964557055.1 uncultured Desulfobacterales bacterium | reverse complement strand
TCATCTCCGGAAGGCAGTCGCTCGGTAGCGGCTGTATCGACCGCCAGCAAAACGGTTTTTTCCAGGGCATAAACGGAAGCCGACCGGGTATGTCCATCCAGCACGCGCATCTCGCCGAATATGTGGCCCTCTTCTTTGACAACAGCAATTTCAATACCGTCCTTTTCAACACGGACAAGTCCGGAAAGAAGAAAATAAAGCCAGGAATCCCGGTCGCCTTGCTGGATAATGATTTCCCCTTGGTCGTACTCCCGGATTTTGCTCATTCTGACCAGCTGGCCCAGATTGCCGGCCTCTGATTTTCGCAAAGGCGGAATGGTCATCAGCTGCTGGATGTTTTCAATATTGTCTTCCAGAAATCGGGTTTCCTGCATGGGGTCCTTCCTTTCTGTACCCTATTCGGTCTGGTTCATCTCCAGACAATCCTTGGATATCTCCTTGTCAAATGCTACCGGATAACACCCGTCAAAACAAGCTTTACAGAAGTTCAACTCCGGATCAGGAACACCGGTTGAGGTCAGCAATCCGTTTAGGCTGAGATAATGAAGCGAATCGAGGCCGAGATAGTCCCTCAATTCCGCCTCTGTTTTACTGGCGGCAATGAGTTCACCTTTGGTGGAGAAATCAATTCCATAGTGACAGGGATGTCGATGTGCCGGGCCGCTTACCCGCATATGAACCCGCCTGACCCCCAGTTCCCGCAAGGACTTTACACGCGTCTTGACGGTTGTTCCACGGATAATGGAATCTTCTATAATAATAATATCTTTCCCTTTCAAGAGCGTTTTAACGGGATTGAGTTTGATGCGCACCGCGAAATCACGCATACTCTGGGTCGGCTGGATGAAAGTTCTACCCACATAGTGATTGCGGATCATACCCATCTCAAACGGTATACCGGAGGCTTCGGAATACCCGAGGGCTGCATAGGTCCCTGAGTCCGGAAAGGGCATGACGAAATCCGCCATAACATGGGATTCGCGCGCCAGCTGACGACCGTGGTTTTTGCGGATCTCATAAACGCTTTTACCAAAAAAAATACTGTCCGGACGGGAAAAATAGATGGTTTCAAAAATACAGAAAGCCTTTTGGTCCGACGGTTTCACCTGGATACTCTTAACACCGGAATCGCTGATAATGACAATTTCACCCGGTTCCAGCTCACGGATAAACTCCGCCTGGACGAGATCCAGTGCACAGGTCTCGGATGCCAGAATATAGCTGCCGTTCAGCTTCCCGAGGCAAAGCGGCCGAAATCCATACGGGTCTTTGATACCGACCACCTCGCCGTTGCTGGAAAGCAGAATGAATGAATAGGCGCCCTGCAGACGGCTGACCGTTTCGGTCAGCGCCTTTTCAAAACCGAACTTGAGGCTTTTGACGAAGAGGTGCAAAAACACCTCGCTGTCCATGGTTGTCTGAAAAATTGACCCGGCCTCTTCCAGCTCCCGTTTCAAGGTATGGGCGTTTACCAGATTACCGTTGTGCGCCACGGCATAGGAACGCATGCGATGGCTGACAACAAAAGGCTGGGCGTTAACCAAAATGGAACTGCCGGTTGTGGAATAGCGGACATGGCCGACGGCACTCCGACCGGAAAGCTGTTCCAGGTTGGTCATGTTAAAAACATCCGGAACAAGTCCCATGCCCTTGTGATGAATGATATGGTTGTCGCGATATACTGCGATACCGGCGCTTTCCTGTCCCCTGTGCTGAAGGGCGTACAAACCGAAATAGGTGATCTTGGACGCTTCAGAGTGATCGTGAATGCCGAACAGGCCGCAGGCTTCTTTCGGCCTGTCCTCGATAATCGAATCGCATGGTGGCATAACGGGCAGCTGCTTCATGAGGTAAAATATTCCTGTAGCGGTTTTACGGCAAGTTCCTTCTCAAGCATCGCCGCAATTCCTTTGACCATCGCCTGGGCGCCGGCAATCGTGGTAACATAAGGAATTTTGTATTTCAAAGCGGAACGCCGAATCGTATAACCATCCTGGTGGGTTTCCCGACCGGAAGCGGTATTGATAATCAGTTGAATCGTGTTGTTTTTGATGGCATCCACGACATGGGGCCGCCCTGCCGAAACTTTGTTGACCATAGCGTTTTCAATACCGTTTTCCCTCAGAAACCGGTACGTTCCGGCCGTCGCCATGATCTCGAAACCCAAGTCTTTAAATCCGGAAGCCACCGGCAGAACCGATTTTTTGTCCCGATTCTTTACACTGATAAAAATCGTGCCCCCGGTGGGGGGCGCAAGGCCTGCGGCTATCTGGGATTTGGCAAAGGCTGAACCGAACCCGAAATCGATCCCCATCACTTCCCCGGTGGATTTCATCTCGGGGCCGAGCAGGACATCAACCCCCGGAAAACGATCAAACGGCAAAACAGCCTCTTTTACAGAAATATGAACCGGGATTACCTCGGCCAAAAGACCGAGTTCCGGCAAGGTTTTCCCGAGCATGACCTTGGTCGCCAGCTTGGCCAGCGGGACGCCGGAAGCCTTGCTGACGAATGGGATGGTTCGGGATGCCCGCGGATTCACTTCCAGAATGTAAAGCCGGCCATTTTGAATCGCGTATTGTACATTCATCAGCCCCACAACCTTCAGTTCCGCGGCCATTGCCTTCGTAGCGGCGGAAATATCGGCGAGAACGGTTTGGTCTACGCTAAAGGGGGGCAGTACACAGGCCGAATCCCCGGAGTGGATACCAGCCTCTTCAATATGTTCCATAATGCCGCCGATGATGGTATTGTGACCGTCCGAGATGGCGTCCACATCCAGCTCAACGGCATCCTCCAGAAATTTGTCGATCAGCACCGGGTGCCCGGGTGAAGCCTCTATGGCCAGCCGGGTAAAATTTTCAAGATCACGGCGGTCATAAACGATTTTCATGGCCCGGCCGCCCAGAACATAAGAAGGCCGGACAATAACCGGATAGCCGATGTCTTCGGCTACCTGAAAGGCCTCAGCCACATTCAGAGCGGTACCGTTGGGCGGCTGTTTCAGTCCCAGTTTGTTGAGCATGGCCTGAAACAGTTTCCGGTCTTCGGCCCGGTCGATACTCTCCGGCTGCGTACCGAGAATGGGAACACCGGCCCTGTGGAGATCGCCGCAGAGATTGAGCGGTGTCTGTCCGCCAAACTGGACGATGACCCCGTCCGGCTTTTCCGTTTCAATGATGTGCAGGACATCCTCCCGGGTCAACGGCTCAAAATAGAGTTTGTCGGAGGTGTCGTAATCCGTGCTCACCGTCTCCGGATTGGAGTTCACCATGATGCTTTCAACGCCCTCTTCCCGCAAAGCAAAAGATGCATGAACGCAGCAGTAATCGAACTCGATCCCCTGCCCGATCCGGTTGGGACCGCCGCCCAGAATAACGACCTTCTTCCGGTCGGTAATCCTTGCCTCGTTTTCCATTTCATAGGTGGAATAGTAGTACGGTGTTGCCGCATTAAATTCAGCGGCACAGGTGTCGACAAGCTTGTATACCGGACGGATACCCGCTTGTTTCCGTATTTTTTCAATTTCTTCTTCCGTGCGCCCGTATAGATGGGCGATCTGGTAGTCGGAAAAACCAAACGATTTCGACCGGCGCAGCAGATCGATATCAATCTCCGGCCCGGATTGTTTCAACGCCGCTTCCATGTCGAGGATCTGCTGGATCTGAAAGAGAAACCATGGATCGATCCCCGTCAATGCCTGAACTGATTCAATCGAAATTCCCATCTGAAGGGCCTGCCGCAGATAAAAAATCCGTTTCGAGTTGGGGGTTGCCAGATAGTGTTCAATCTCCGCCCGGGACGGCGTAACACCCGTCTTATCCGCCTTGGGGGGGACATCTTTTCCATCCGCCCCCAGACCGTAGCGGCCGATTTCCAGGGAACGAAGCCCCTTTTGCAAAGCTTCTTTGAAGGTCCGGCCGATGGCCATGGTTTCACCAACGGATTTCATGGCGGTGGTCAGCAGGTCTTCCGTTTCCGGGAATTTTTCAAATGTCCACCGCGGTATTTTGACCACACAATAATCAAGGGACGGTTCAAAAGATGCCAGGGTTTCGCCGGTAATGTCGTTGGGAATCTCATCAAGGGTATATCCCACAGCCAGTTTGGCGGCAATTTTGGCAATGGGAAAACCGGTTGCCTTGGAGGCCAGGGCCGAGCTTCGCGAAACCCGGGGATTCATTTCCACAACGATCATATCGCCGTTTTTGGGGTTGACGGCGAACTGGACATTGGAACCACCCGTGTCGACACCGATCTCCCGCATAATGGCTATGGATGCATCCCGCATTTTCTGGTATTCCCTGTCCGTCAGGGTCTGCGCCGGGGCCACAGTGATGCTGTCGCCGGTATGAATGCCCATGGGGTCCAAATTCTCGATGGAACAGACGATCACCACATTGTCGTTGTGATCCCGCATCACCTCCAGTTCGTATTCCTTCCAGCCGAGAACAGACTCCTCCAGCATTACCTGGGTAATCATACTGGCATCAAGTCCTGTCTTGGCAAGTATTTCCAGATCTTCCGGATTGTAGGCAATCCCGCCCCCGGTGCCGCCCAGGGTAAAGCTGGGCCGGACAATGATGGGAAACCCGAGCTCTTCCCCGATGCGGTGCACGGATTCCATATCCGTCGCAATACCACTTTCGGGAATCCTCAATCCGATCCGGTTCATGGCTTTCCGGAATTGATCCCGGTCCTCCGCCTTTTCAATGGAATCGATATTGGCACCGATCAGTTCTACACCATATTTTTCCAGGACCCCCATCTTGGCGACTTCGACAGCCGTGTTCAAACCGGTCTGCCCGCCCAAGGTCGGCAGCAGGGCATCGGGGCGTTCTTTGGCAATGATTTTGGCAACCACTTGAGGGGTCACCGGTTCGATATAGGTGCGATCCGCCATTTCGGGATCGGTCATGATGGTAGCGGGGTTGCTGTTGACCAAAACAACCTCATAACCCTCTTCTTTGAGGGCTTTTACAGCCTGGGTTCCCGAGTAATCAAACTCGCAGGCCTGGCTGATAATGATCGGTCCGGCCCCGATAATCATTATTTTGCGGATATCTGTTCGCTTGGGCATGTGATTTTCGTTCTATGTTTGGGTGGTTCGGATATTCTATCCGTTCATCATGGCGTCAAACTCATCAAACAGGTAGTCTGCATCGTGCGGACCGGGAGATCCCTCGGGATGATACTGAACGGAAAACAACGGCAATTCCCGATGGCGCAATCCTTCCACCGTGTTGTCGTTCAGGTTGATATGAGTAACCATTGTACTGTCCGATCCCAGGGAATCGGAATCGACGGCAAAACCGTGGTTTTGCGACGTAATTTCCACCTTTCCGGTCCTCAGATTTTTTACCGGCTGGTTTCCGCCCCGATGACCGAACTTAAGCTTGTACGTTTGACCGCCGAGCGCCAGGCCCAGAATCTGGTGCCCCAGGCAGATGCCGAAAATGGGTTTACAGCCAACTATTTTTCGAACAGTTTCAATGGCGTAGGTAACCGGTTCCGGATCGCCGGGACCATTGGAAAGAAAGACTCCGTCCGGATCTAGCGCCATAACAGCTTCCGCCGAAGTGGCCGCCGGCACGACCAGGACTTCCAGACCACGCCTCTCAAGGCACCTCAAAATATTGTATTTCATTCCGAAATCGAAGGCGACCACTTTTTTCGTATCCCCGGAAGACCGCCAAATGGTAGTGTCCAGAGGCGCCCCTTCCTCCAAAAAAATGGGTTTTCCGGCTTGCCAACGGTATGGTTTTATGGTGGTCACTTCCGTAACCAGGTCCCGGCCTTCCATTGCCGGGAAAGATCTGGCCCGGTCAACGCAATCATCCGGGCGTAAACATTCGGTTGAAATAAAAGCCCGCATGGCACCGGCTTTTCGGATATGGCGGGTCAAGGCTCTGGTGTCAAATTCCTCCACTCCCAACACACCGGCTTTTTGCAGGTATGCCTGCAGTGATCCCGTGGCCCTGTAATTACTGTAGTTCGGCTGGTATTCCCGGATCAGAAAGGCAGCAACCTGCACCCGGTCCGATTCCACATCCTGCGGGTTTACCCCGTAATTGCCGATCAGGGGGTAGGTCATCGCAACCATCTGCCCACGGTAGGAAGGGTCCGTCAGCACCTCCTGATAACCGGACATGCTGGTATTGAAAACGACTTCGCCCTGGGCTTCTCCCGGACCGGTATAGGATCGGCATGGAAATGTACGCCCGTCTTCCAGGGCAATCAGTGCTTTCATGGTACTGTTTCAGCCTGTCTGTAATGATGTTTGGTTCCCATAAAGCGGCCATATCCCAACCAACCGTGGCCGCCTTTTCGAGCGGCTCTTATGTATTGCATTACCCGGGTGGAGTCAACCCGATTTACAACCAAAACAGTCTCGCGTAGATACGGCTGCGACTATTCCAGAAAATATTCTCCATCAACACCCGGATGCCGCACGAACACGCACCGCTCCAAAAACCGCAGCCGATACCGCTGTATCACGAATCATATCCCTTGACCTCCCCGGGCCTTTGTCCGTATAGTTCCAAAGTTTCGAAACCCGATTGCCATTGATTTCAGAAACGGCGGACTATCCATGAGAAACCCGAACATCGACAGACCCATTCCCGACCTCCTTCTCCATGAGATTTCCGCAAAGATTGAGAAATTCGACGAACGGATGCAGGCTATGGGGGTTTCCCTTTGCGAAAATCCGGATCTTCATAAAGAAACCCTTTTTGTCTTCACAATCAGCGACTTTATCCGCCGAAACTGTCTGCGCAACAGTAACTTCCTTCGGAACCTGATCGACAGTGGGGATTTGTCTCGGTCGTATGCAAACGATCAATACCGGCAAACGCTCCACGGGCTGGTTGCGCCGGATACCGAGGCCGATGAAGTCGGTAAGCTTCTGCGGCAGTTCAGGAATCGGGAAATGGTCCGGATTGCCTGGCGGGATATCGTCGGATACGCCGATTTCACAGAAACCAGCAATGATCTCAGTAACCTGGCGGATGCCTGTCTCGACACCGCCATTTCATTTCTATATCAGCAAAAAATCGAAATATCCGGTTTGCCTGTCGATAAACGGGGTCACAAACAACAGCTGGTTGTTTTGGGAATGGGCAAACTTGGTGCTCGAGAACTGAATTTTTCCTCTGATATTGACCTCATTTTCGCATTTTCGGAAAATGGGAACACCACAGGAGCTACCGGCGGCATTTCAAACACTGTTTTTTTCACCGACCTCTGTCGCAAACTGATCCGACTTCTGGGATCTCCCACCGCGGATGGCTTTGTTTTCCGTATCGATATGGGATTGAGGCCTTACGGAAACAGTGGGCCTCTGGTGCTGAGTTTTGAGGCCATGGAATCCTATTATCAGGAACAGGGCCGGGAATGGGAACGCTACGCGCTTATTAAGGCCCGGGCCTGCGCCGGGGACATCGACGCCGGTGGCGTCCTTCTCAACAGGCTGAAACCCTTTATTTTCCGACGGTACCTGGACTACGGAACATTTGATTCTATTCGGGAGATGAAGCTGAAAATCAGCACGGAAATCGCCCGCCACGGCATGGCAGACAATATCAAACTTGGTCCGGGCGGGATTCGTGAAATTGAATTTTTCGGCCAGGTTTTTCAGCTGATCCGGGGCGGGGTCGAACCCGCCCTGCAGAACCGTGCCATTCGAACGATCCTCAAAACACTGGAACAGAACGGCACCATCGAACCGACGGTTTGGCAGGACCTGGACCGCGCCTATTTATTTCTGCGCAGCACGGAAAACAAACTTCAGGAAATTGGGGATCAACAGACCCACCATCTCCCTGCGGATGTGAACGCAAAGTGCAAGCTGGCCCTTGCCATGGGATTTACCGGGTACGAGGCCTTCAACGTCCGATTGGCTGCCGAAAGGCGAGCGGTTCACATGCATTTCGGAAACCTCCTCCAAACCAACACGGCTGAAACCGCCGAAAGCGACACCCAGAAAAACGAACAAGAGTTGAAAAGCGTCTGGCTCGAAACAGCTTCGCCGGAGCAGTCTCTTGCCATCCTGACCCGGTTCGGTTTTGCGGACCCGAAATCTGCCATAAACGTTCTTGCCGACTTAAAAAACGATTTCGGAACCCGTTCCCTTAGCCGTGAGGGTCGTAATCGACTGGACCGCCTTATTCCCATAATCCTGGCAGCCCTGCACTCGTCCGACAAACATCCGGAAGCAGCCCTTTTGCGGATTGTCGACCTGTTGAAAGCGGTTCAGCGACGCACCTGTTATCTTTCTCTTTTAATTGAAAACAAAACCGCGCTGGTCCACCTGATCCGCCTGATTGCCGCCAGCCCGTTTATCGCCTCTTTTTTGAGTCAGCACCCCGTCCTGCTGGACGAACTTCTCGATCCACGCAGGCTGTATGCACCGCCGAAAAGAAAAGATCTGGTCACAGAACTGAATGTCCGCATGGGACGGGTTCCCCATGACGATCTCGAGTATATACTGGAAGAATTATGTATTTTTAAACAGGTTAACCTGCTGCGGGTGGTCAGTGCCGACGTCACCGGGATTCTGCCCCTCATGAAAGTCAGTGACCGGTTGACATACATCGCCGAAACAATTGTCGCCAAGGTTTTTGAGATTTCCTTTGAGTACCTGAAAGCCTCCCATGGAGAACCAGCCTGTTTTCTTGGCAACGAACCATGCGGTCGGGGACTCGGTGTGGTCGCCTATGGCAAACTGGGAGGGCTCGAACTGGGTTATGGCTCGGACCTGGACCTTGTCTTTCTGCATGCCGGTATTGACGGCGAAACAACCGGGGGCCCGCGACCGGTCAGCAACACGCAATTTTTTTCCCGACTGGGCCAACGGATCCTGCATGTTCTTACGACGTTTACCTCGGCAGGCCGGCTTTATGAAATCGACATGCGCCTGAGGCCCAGCGGAAGTGCCGGTATGCTGGTGAGCCACCTGGAAGCCTTTCGACAGTACCAGATGGAAAAAGCATGGACATGGGAACACCAGGCCCTTGTGCGGGCCAGGTTTATTTGCGGTAACCGGCAATTACAGGTCCGCTTTGACGAAATCCGGGCAGAAGTTCTTGCCGTAAAACGTGACCCGCAGGATCTGTGCCGTGAGGTCATCGATATGCGTACCCGCCTCCGGAAAGAACAGGATAAGAGTTCGACGGAATTTTTTGATCTGAAAAACGGACCGGGCGGCATTGTCGATATCGAATTCCTGGTTCAATACCTGGTCCTAAAACATGCCCATACCTGCCCGCAGTTGACCCGATGGCCAGACAATATCCGCATTCTAAAAACCCTGCTTGAAGAAGGTTTCATGGATAAAACAACCGAGGCCCTGCTTCGCAAATCGTATTTAATTTACAGGGCCGAAGCGCACCGGCTGAGCCTGCTGGAAAAGCCGGCTATGGTCCCGGCAGACGATTACCGGTCCGTCGCCGGGCAGGTCACGAAAACATGGCAGAAATATTTCGGCGGGTAATGGCCTGCTTTGCGAATACGATCCAAACGCTGCTTTATTGGAATTGGGCACCGGCATACCAGTAACGGTCTGCGATGCAGGTGGCCGTGGTGCCGGCCGTATAATGGATCAGTTCGGGCAACGATATGCGCTGATTGAACCCGCCCAGATGAGGGCCGGTCAATATGGAGATATCTGTTTGCCCCTGTTGCACGCCGGCAATCTGGGCTTCTGAATATCCTCTTTCCGCTAAAAATGCATCAAACCCCTCAGCCGTCATGCGCTGCTGGTCGGTAACACGCAACACTTCTTCCATATGCCGGTCAACACCCATTTCTTCGATCATCCTGTCGGCCAGCCGTATCGGATCGAAGGGTAATTCGTGGGCGTACTCCCGCCCGGTAAAACCATGATAGTAGCTGGTAAACACGGCACAAACCGCCTGGATCAGAAGATTCCGGTCGAACAGGTTTCTAGCATCCACATTTTTCCCATCTTTCGTCCGCCCTTGTACCGTAATGTCTTTGTTCCTGAAATAGCTTGCCACCACCAGTGCCAGACTGAAAATCTGTGAACCGACAATCCGATAGAGTTCCACTGATGACCCGCTGAAAACCTCCATGTGTTCGAAATCCCGGGTGCCGCTCCTGCCCATGTTGGGAAACCGGCAGGACTGCAACCACTGATCGAGCCGCCCCTCCCGAAACCACTCATACAGGCCCGCATCGCCTCTGCGGTGCCGCTGCACCCGGTTGTGGAAAAGGGGAATCGGTGCTGTATGCACAATACCAAGAGAAGCCAACTGTCCCAGTAGCCAGGCATTTCTGGTGAGCGTCTCCATAAACCCTTTTTCCTGCAGCCGAAATTCAGGTCGGTGATCATTTGGATATACAAAATAGTCGCAAACAGTCTTAAAACAGATGGCCAGACACCGCCCGACTTTCCTGCCGGGATCTGGTATCAGCGCCGGACAGCCGGCAACGCTGCAGACATATTTACCGGTTACCCGGATCGGTTCCGGAATATCGAAACGAACCGGGAAGTTGATCGCAATGCCCGGGAGATGCTCCATCCAGCGTGCCTCCCGTTCCAGATCAGCTGCTTTGGACATATCCGTTTCGAATTTTATCACGACCAGCTGGTCTTTACCTGTCCGGAAAACCAAGCTCCGGCCCATCCGCCGGTATTTGCTGTCCGCCTGTAAGCCGGCATGGCGCAACAACGTTTTCCATCTAATTTCAGGGATTCCGGTTACCTTCGGGCAGCAGCATTTTCGAAGGTCTCGATTGGCAGGAAATGAAAACGGCAGCGATCCAAGCGCTTCGGCGGCAGCCTTGTGCGGAGGGCCATCTTGGGCATTTACAATTTTTTTCAGTGCATTCCAGGCCGCAAAAACCACTGCTGTTTCCCGCGCGGAAACAATGACGGCGGCAATCGTTCCTGCTGCCTTGCGGTAGAGAAAATACGATTGCCTTCGCCCCCTGTGGACACGGTGAAAAAAAAGTTCCGACAGGGCATTCACCGTCGACTCGCTGACGTGCTGGGGGGCGGTCCGAACGGCGTGGCCCAGATTGGCCACCGCCATGTATATTCCGGCAAAATCATTGCGATTGCGGATAAGTATGGCTTCCGCTTCGCTGATGTCAAGGGCAGGATTCGATCTCATGGGGATTCCTTATACCAGCAGAAAAATAAATGTAAACAATAATTTGTTTGATTTTCTACGGTAGATATCCTTATAGTTAATACTCGCTCACAAATGGTAGATTTTGGTTCAGAGCAAGGCTTGAGCGATTTTGAAACCGGAGGCATAGCGAGCTATGTTGAAGATTGCAAAAGAGCGAAAACGCAGCTCCGGGCCAAAAGATGCCGTTTGTGGATGG
>CAZKYZ010000051.1:0-14217 GCA_964557055.1 uncultured Desulfobacterales bacterium | reverse complement strand
GCACAGCAAAGACCACATATCATTTTATGAAAAAGAGATGGGGTGGCTGTTCGCCGGGGATCTTTACCTGGGCGATCGGATCAAGTATTTCCGAGCCGATGAACGTTTTGCGGATCAGATCGATTCCCTGAAAACAGTACTCCACCTCGATTTTGACGCCCTGTTCTGCGCCCATAATCCTCACCCTCAAAAGGGAAAAAAACGGTTGGCTGCCAAATTGTGTTTTTTGGAAGAACTCTATGACAATATCCGTTCCTTATGGAAAACCGGATATCCGCAAAAAGAGATTGTTCGGCGAGTAAAGACAATGGATGATTTTTTTGTACGCACCCTGACCATGGGCAATGCCAGTTTTGGGAATATGGTGCGATCGGCACTTTCCGATATCACCCAGGAAAAAAAAATATCGGTGTCATCTCAAAAAGATTCGGTATGATCCACGTGTTGCAGGTTCATGTGAACGGTCCCAAAGGGACGGTTTCAAAAAGTAAAGTGTGCTGCGGCAATGTAAAAGCATGCGCACACAATACCCCTGAACATTAACCCCCGGGCATTGAACCCATATCAATTGATTCCGCGTTCTTTCTTAACGGATTCGTACGCTTCCTGAATTTCACGGAACTTTTCATTTGCAAAAGTGATGAATTCTTCCGGCAGTCCTTTCGATGCAATCGTGTCCGGATGGTATTCCCGCACGAGCTTTCGATAACGGCTCTTTATGGCCTCATCCGAATCCTTCCGGCTGCAGCTGAGAACGGCGTAAAATCGTTCTGAATCAGTAACATAACGGCTTTTTATGTTGACGTAATGTTCGTCGCTGAATCGAAATATTTTAGAAGCACTGATAATCAGACGCTCCTCATTTGCGCTCATTTGTCCGTCGGCCAGCGACACTCTGAAAAGAATATCGATCATTAAATCAAGCAATTGAGATTGTCGACTGAATTGACTGTAAAACTGCCCGGCAAAACCCTCGAAGGTTTCCGGTGATCGGGTAGCCGCATAGAATATGTTCATGGCAACCTGCCGGCTTTGCGGATCCAGCCGCAGATCTTCCAGCATGAAACGTTCGATGGAATCGACCTCCTCCTGGGTTACCTGACCGTCCGCCTGGGCGATTTTTGCCAGCATGGAAAAAGAGGCAACGAAAAAGGTTGCCTGGGATTGTTCCCCGCTGGACAAGGAACCAGACTTTCTATTTTCGAGAGTGCCTTCGAATTTCACATTCTGATCATAGGCGTGGCCGAAGGTTGTCCCTAGCACCGCTCCCAGTGGACCTCCCAGTGCGAACCCAATGGCCCCGCCAACGACTTTACCGAACCAACCCATATGTCCTCTTCCACTTATTGTTTTCTACGCTATGCTCCCGATAAATTCATATTTATATCGATATTTCACATTGTTTGCAATATGAATGAAACGATATCCGTTAACAAAACTTCCTTGACCGGATATGTCGATGTTGTTATGACCCTTTCAGCATTTCTAATACCAACCATAAGGTAAACACCATGCAGCCTGATAAAGAAACCGTAACCGTCCAGGTAAACATCGAAATCTTGCCGGAAGCTCTCCAGTCAGTCGTGGCCAACACCAAAAAACTGTCCGTTAGCGATACGAATGGATATGGCAGAATCGATACAGCCGATGTCCTCAATATCATGATATCTCAATTTTTGCTGGAAAAAGGTTTTGCCGCCTGGGCTGGCGATGGTGAAAACTATCCGGAAATAACGTGAAAGCCGGAAATCTGGCGGACAATCCGGTCGACCGGCAGGTTGTCCGTAGGGATGGTAAAGTCAGCGCAAGATTGATACAGGGGCAGCCGTTTTGCAAGGGTGTTCCGGATCTCTTCCAGCAAGGTCAGGTCCGTTAGGGAAGGCCTCAATTCCTTTGTGGCTGCGTCGCCTGTCATCCGTTTAAAAATGGTCTCAGGTTCCGCTGTCAGCCAGATCGTTTTGCCGCAGTTGCGAATGGCCGCCACATTTTCGCCATCAAGAACGACACCTCCTCCAGTGGACACAATTTGATTTTTCCGGTGACAGATTGCGGCAATCGCCGTTTTCTCCAAAGCACGGAAGGCAGCCCATCCGCCTTTCGCAACAATCTGCTGAACCGATTGATTTTGTTTGGTTTCAATCATCCGGTCTGAATCCACGCAGGAGAATCCCGTTTTTTCCGCAAGGGCTTTTGCCACTGTTGTTTTCCCGGTGCAGCGGAAGCCGATCAAAAACAGATTCATATCAAGCCATCCCTGCAAACACATCCCAGAAATTGGGAAATGATTTGGCTACACAATTTTCACCGCAAATCATCACCCCGGGAACCACCAATCCGGCAAGCGCGAAACTCATGGCAATGCGATGATCATCGTAGGTTTCGATTTCGGCCCCTACCGGTTTGCCGCCCTCCACCTTAATCCCTGAATCCCAGGATTCGGCAACGATTCCCATGCGGTTCAATTCATTGACCACCGCTTGCAGTCGATCACATTCCTTGGCGCGCAGGTGCTCGACATTCTTAATAACGGTGGAACCCTTGGCAAACGCGGCAACCACGGCCAATGTCGGCACCAGATCCGGCATATCCGCCATATCGACCGTAATACCTTTCAATTTTCCGCCTCGGACAGCAATCCCGTCTTCCGTGGCATCCACAGAACAACCCATCGCCTCCAGTACTTCCGTAAAATGGACATCACCCTGCAGGGACGACCGGTTGATCCCGCGAACCCGGACACAACCGCCGGTGATAGCGGCAGCCGCCCAGAAGTAACCGGCCTGGGAGGCGTCCGGTTCTACGGCGTACATACCGCTTTTGTAGGTCTGCCGCCCGGAAACGATAAAGCGATCATACCCCTCCCGCATCACTTCGATTCCGAATCGATCCATGACATTCAGGGTCATATCAATGTACGGCTTTGAAACGGGCCCTTCCGACACGCTGATTTCCATCCCCTCTTTTGTACATGGCGCCGCAAGCAGAAGCCCCGAAAGATACTGACTGCTGGTCCGGCAACAGATGGATGTGCGGCCCCCCACGAGGCTTCCGCCGACGATCCGAATCGGAGGGCAGCCCTCTTTTTCCAGGTACGTCACTTTCACATCGAGCTTGGCCAGCGCGTCCACCAGATCATTTAGGGGGCGCTCTTTCATCCGTTCCGTTCCGGTGAGTGTGCATTCACCCTGTCCCAGTGCTGCCACCGCCGTCAGCAGACGCATGGAGGTACCCGAATTGCCCAGATAAATGGTTTCGGACCCCAGCGACAGGTTCCCTCCCCAACCTTTGATAAAAATGTCTTTGCCGCTGTCGTCGATCTGGACACCCATCAGCGCAAGGGCTTTACGGGTCAGAATTGTGTCCTCACTGACTAGTGCATTGTGGATGGTACTGATTCCATCCGCCAGCGCGGCGGCAATCAACACCCGGTGAGTATAACTCTTCGAACCGGGAACCGACACCTCACAATCGTTGATAATTTTCGGTACGATTTCAATCATGTAAGTACCCTTTTCCAGGCAATTTCTATTTTTGAGAGCAGCTCTTGAGGCTGCATTTACACACCATTGGGTCAGGTTCAACTGTTTCTGGATAAATGTTCGGAAACGATCTTTTGCATGTTTTCCACCGGGGCGGCCTTACCGGTCCACAATTCAAACTGGGCGGCCCCCTGGTACACAAACATCATCAGACCGCTGACGACGTCACACCTTTTTGACAAAGCTGTGCGAAGCAGTTTTGTTTCAAGGGGGTTGTATACGGCATCCATAACGACCATCCCCGGTTTAAGCACTGCTGAATCAACCGGGCATCCATCCGCGTGCGGTGTCATCCCGATGGGTGTCGTATTGATCAGGATGTCCAGTGCAACGGTGCCCAGGTCTTCCAGCGGCAGCGCAATGCCCGCCGCCATTTTTGCCACATCCCGGGCCTTGGAAAGGGTTCGATTGAAAACCGTTACCCTGCCCCCTTCGCTGCTTATGCCGTAGGCGATCGCCCGTGAAGCCCCGCCGGCACCAATGATACCAACTTCCTTTCCGCGTACATCGGTCTTTTCGGCCACAGACCGGATCGCCCCTTCGGCATCGGTATTGAAGCCCAGCAGTCGGCCGTTTCTGTTCACCACCGTATTGACCGCCCCAATGACCCGAGCGCTTTCGTCGATCTGATCGAGTTCGGCCATAATCGACACCTTGTGGGGTATGGTAACGCTCACCCCCTTGATCCCCATGGACCGAACCCCCGCCATGGCGCGGGAAAGATCCTGGACGTCAAAGGCCACATAGGTGGCATTGATTCCGGCCGCATCAAATGCGGTGTTGTGCATCAGCGGGCTCATGCTGTGCCGTATCGGGCTTCCTATTAAAGCATACAGTTCCGTTCGCGCGTCTATTCGCATCAAATTCTTTCCATGGCCGCAAAGAAAAAGGCCTGACAGGATGGTATCCCCGGCCTTTAACAAAAAAAGCCGCGGATGGTAACTGCCCACGGCTTGGAATTACTTTGCTGACGTTTGCTGTCTCAGCACACCCCGGGCAGTCCGGTTTTGGTACAATACCGGCAGTATCTGAAATATATGCCTGGGTGCAGCTGCTTCATAAAATTATCTGTTTATAAATTCAGGGTGTTTATAGGAGAAAGGTCCCGACTGTGTCAAGATCTTTCTCGCCGGCGCCGCTGCCCGCGATTATTCCGGAACGGAGGCTCGAAACAGTTCCGCCTCTCCGGATATCCGGTAATCTTCGGTACTGCCGGTTACCATAACCGCTTGCCCCCTGGTGACAGCGATCTTCCGGCCGGATTCCGAATCCGTCAGGACGGCATTTCCGCGTGTACACAACAATATTTCAATTCCGCTGTTGGCGGGATGGACGTATGATTTCCCGGCAGATACACGGATTACGGACAGCGCAAATTCACGCGCGGCGCAAGGGTATGTTTCGGACCCGTCCGGCTGTTTATGCGGCAGCAATGGACGGACCTCCCGCTCCGCAAACGTGAGCGCCTTCATCAATTCCGGAAGGTCCACGTGCTTGGGGGTCAGGCCGCCGCGGAGCACATTGTCGGAATTGGCCATCAGTTCGATGCCGGTTCCCGACAGATAGGCGTGCAGTTCACCGGCCGGCAGGTACATGGCCTCTCCCGGCTGTAGGCAGACCAGGTTCAGGATCAGGGGGGACAATACGCCGATATCTCCCGGGTAGTACCGGTGTAGTGTCTGCACCCACCTGGCAACGGCATCGTCCCTGGGATGCGATGCCGCCGCAGCCGCAGCCTGTAAGGCCATTTCCCGTCGAAGTTCTTTGGGGGCTGTCGTCAACGACTCGTAAAAACGCCGCAAGCCGCTGCTGCCCTGCTGCTGCAGGTGCTGCGTCACGCCGACGTTCTTTTCTGGAAGGTAGGCGTCCATCAGGCGGATGATTTGGGAAGCTTTCCGGAACCCGTTCATTCCCCAAAACGGTGTCAGCGCGCAGATGATTTCCGGTTTATGGCTGTCGTCCCGGTAGTTGCGTTTAAAATCGTCGATGGCAATCTTCTGCCGGTTTTCGCGTGCAAACCCCTCCCGGGCCAGCTTCTGATCCGGGTGTGCCTGGATGGAAAGCGGTGCTTCTACAGCCAGCACCTTGAAAAGAAACGGCAGGCGGTTGTTGAAAGCAGCAGCCACGCGCAGGCCCAGAATCCTTGCGGGCCTTTCCCGGATCAGGTCGGCAAGGGAGATTTCTCCGGCTGCGGTCTCCACCACAGATGCCGCTTTGGGATGGGCGCCGATCCACATTTCCGCCTGGGGAACGGCGGAAGGCGAAGGCTCACCCAGCAGATCGGCGATTGCCGTTCTGGATCCCCAGGCATATTCCTGGATTGGGTTTTGCAACTTCAGAATCGATTCCATCGGTGGCAGTCCTCGGATGAATCCATGCTCTGCTGATCAGGATACCCGAAACGGCATAAATGTCAATCCGCTCTTTTCGTTTGCCTGCGAGTGTTTTTTTGATTATGATAGACGGGTTAACCCACTTAGAATTACCGTCGTCCGTGGAGGGAATCTCATATGCCGAAAATCGATTCACCTGCCGTCATCGAAGCGGTGGGCAGCAAACCCAAAATAATCGAGGAGTTTTTCGGGCGTGTCAATTCACAAACCAATGACATCAGCATTGCCCGGATGAAGAGTCCGCATGGCTGGATTGAACCGGGGCAGACACCTGATTTTAAAGAGTATACAGTGGTTCTGGCTGGGACGTTGCGGGTGGAAACATCCCTGGAGTCCTTTGATATTGCAGCCGGAGAAGCATTTCTGGCCGAAACCGGCCAATGGGTCCGTTACAGCACGCCTTTTCCCGGCGGTGCCGCCTATATCGCTGTTTGCAGACCGGCCTTTTCGCCGGAAAACGTCCATCGGGATGAACCATGAATACCCTCCGAACAGTCGCAATTCTCTGCTGTCTGTCGCTGCTGGCCACCGGATGCGCCTACCGTTACGCAGTCGAAAATCAACAGCAAAACAGCTTATACGGTGTGGCGGCAGAACCCGATACCGCCCTTTCTCGTTTTGCCCCCCTGTTTTTGGTTTACGGTTCCGAAAAGGGATACAACCGGATCGGCCGACCGGTTGCCGAAAACAGCGCGCAACACGATGAAACGATCGCCGTTGATCCGGATACCCCGGCTGTCTACACCATGATCCGCACTTTCACAACGGAAAAAGGTACCTACACCAACTACATTTACCGGGTGCACTTCCCCGAGATCCCCTTCAGCCTTATACCGTTTCACCTCACTGCCGGAAACAATATCGGCCTGATGGTGGTCATCACGGTGGACAGTCGCGGACTGCCGGTCCTGGTGACTACAACACATACCTGTGGCTGCTATACGTCCATCATACCGACCACTTATCTACCCCGTGAATCCTATCCAGCCAACTGGTCAGACAACCCTGCCGACGTCTATGGGGAAACATTGCCGGCCAGGCTTGATTACGCCGGCAAACCGGATTCAAAGATCATGGTCCATCTCAGGCCTGCGGTTCATAGGATAATGCATCTGGAAACCGTACCGGCTTCTTTTGAAACACCTGCCAGAGCTGATTTCCGGGCGATGACGAGCTATCCAATAGGGGAACTGGAGCGCATATCCCTCAATGGCCGTTCAACCAGTTTATATTACGATTCCGGTCCCTTGAAAGGGCATGTTAAAGGTTCTGTTAAAGTGTGGGAAACACTTTTTCTCAGCCTGATCAGCCTGGATTTGTTTGTGGGCACGGACAAGGCCTACGCGGATACGGCCGTTACCCAAAACTCCTTCTACACCAGTCTGAAACCCTGGAACCGGACCGCTTCGGACATGTGGTATTTCGATACATTCCTCGATTTCTGGGGATGGCATCTATAACCGTAACCAATCGACTTTGCTATTGATTATAAAATTCTCGGGGAACAAACCGAATGAAACAGCTGAAAATGATATTTGCCGTTCTCATCGGCCTGGTTTTGCTCATTGCCTGCGCGATGCCGGTAAAAGACCGTATTACCCAGACAGCGACCATCGACGCCCTTCTGGCGGGTGCCTACGACGGTTTTGTATCGGGAAAGGAAGTGCTGGCTCACGGTGATTTCGGAATTGGCACCTTCGACCGCCTTGACGGTGAGATGATTGTCTTCAACGGCGTCATCTACCAGGTTAAAGCGGACGGGCGGGTGCACCGTCCGGATCCGGACTTGAAAACCCCTTTTGCCACAGTCTGTTTTTTCAATGCCGACGGCAGCTTCCCCATCACGGCAACTCGTGACGACAAAGGTGTCCGCCGGATGGTGGATGAGGCGGTTCCAAACCAGAATGTCTTTCTGGCCGTTCGCCTGACGGGAGACTTTCCCCATATGAAAGTCAGAAGCGTTCCGTCCCAGAACAAACCGTACATGCCGCTACAGACCGTGGTCAAAAACCAGGCTGAATTCGTGTATGAAAACATCAGGGGAACGATTGTCGGCTTCCGCTGCCCTCCCTTTGCGAAAGGATTGAATGTGCCCGGCTATCACTTTCATTTTCTCAGCGAGGACGGCACTATCGGTGGACACGTACTCACCTTCACCGTTGACCGGGCCGTTTGTGCGTTCGACATCGCCAACCGTTTCTACCTGATTCTTCCCGATGAAGCCGGCCGGCTTGCGGATATCGACCTCTCCCGCAACGCAGTCGGGAACTGAAGGATGTGGAGGAATAGTCTTGGCGATCATTGATTTGAGCCACACGATTAGTGAAGACCGTTCACGTTTCATTGTCTGCCACTTAAACTGAAACACGCCGACGGATCGCCAACCCGTGCCGTTGCCGAAATTTTCTGACCGGTTGGCAGCCTTTTCCCGTAAAATAGAATAATAGTTAATATTACAAATAGTTATCCAGTGCTTGACAAATCGCTCCATTTACACTAAGTTGGCAGATGGTAATACCACCAGCCAAAAAAACCTCAATGGACATACGATGCAAGAATTACTCAAACCGATCAAAGCGGACAGCCTGAAAGATGTTTTCATCTCCCGTTTTGAGGAGCTGATCCTCTCCGGAAAACTGCAGATCGACCAAAAACTCCCCTCTGAAAGAGAACTTGCCCTGCAGCTGGGAGTCAGCCGTCCGGTGGTCCATGAAGGTCTGCTCGATCTGGCCGCCAAGGGTCTGGTAACCATGATCCCGCGGCGGGGAACCGTGGTTAACGATTATCGTAAGGAAGGTTCTCTCTTTCTGCTGACAACCCTGTTCAATTACCATCAGGGCCGCCTCGATCCGAAACTGCTGGGAAGTGTCCTCCAGATGCGGCTGCTGCTTGAAATTGAAGCCAGCAGGCTGGCCGCTCTTTATCGGAAAGAAAATCATCTGGAACAATTTGCTGCGATTATTGAAACGGAGCACAGCCTGGATCGTGGCGATGTGGAGGCCTGGACCCAGATCGATTTTGAATTTCACCATCTGGTCACCATGGCCACCGGAAACATCCTGTTCCCGCTTCTCTTCAACTCCTTCAAACAGTTCTATACCAACCTTTCCGGAAAATTTTTTGCGTCACCATCTGCCAGGCTGGAAATTCCGATGTTTCACAAGAACCTTTATGGGGCCATCCAGCGGCAGGATGCCGACGAATCCATGAACATCATGAAAAAGATCCTTCTCCATGGTGAAAAGAATCTGAGGCAGATTATTCAAAAACAGGGAATATAACCGGCCGATAAAAATCACAGCCATCGATAAAAAACGATTTTCGCACAACCCCCGTCAGGAGGTGCTATGAAAACATCCACTGCCCGTAAAATCAGCTATCCGATCAAAGAACCGCGCGAACTCTCCCGAAGGATTGAGTGGCTGCGGGATTACTACTTCAAAGGCTGTGCCAGGTCCTGGAACAACGAATATACGGTCTGGTCCACCGGAACTTCCTGGGACCTTCAGTACCAGGAAATGACATACTATATTGTTCCGGAGGTTTATCCGCTTCTGGATGCCCTTCGAGGCGGCTATCAGCAGGCCGCCAGGGATATCCGCCTGCATAATGATTTCTGGACCTGGAGCATCCCGGAAAGACGGACGTGGTTTCTGAAAGAGGTCATGATCAATTATTTGCCCCAGGAAATCCTGCCGGGGGACCTGCTGGCCGGCGGTCGCTTCAACGTGCTCATATCCCTTTGCCTCAACCGGACTGAACAGAAAGAGTACGATCGTTTTACCTCCGCAAAGCACGGTGCTCGCGATACCGTTAAATGGTTTCATAACCATGGTTATGGAAACGCCGGCGCCACCAGCGGGCACCTCATCCCAGGCTATGAACGGGTTCTGAAAATCGGGTGGCGGGGAATCCACACCGAGTTGCAAGAACGCCTTGACCGGCTTGACCCGGCCGAAAAAGCCGGACGTAAAGGATCTCAGCTGAAAGCCATGCTGACCGCCGCCCTCATGCCGGGGGAGCTGGCCGCCAAATACGCAGACCTTTGCCGTCAGTTGGTGAACAACGAAACGGATGATGACCGCCGGGAGGAGCTTAACCGGATGGCAACTGTCCTGGACCGGGTCCCCTGGGAACCGGCCCGTAATTTCTGGGAGGCCGTCCAATCCCTCTGGATCACCCATATGCTGGTAATGAGCGACGAAAACTACCCGGGACCCGGCGTCTCTTTCGGACGCATCGACCAGTATCTGCAACCCTACTGGGAACAGTCGAAAGTGGACGGCATGCCTTCCGACTTTGCCAAAGAGATTCTGAGATGTTTCTGGATTCACTGCAATACGGCTTACGATGCCACCATCCGTAACGGCCACCAGGGAATTACCGCCGGATACGGCCAGTTGATCACCCTTTCGGGGCTGATCGCCGACGGAAAGGACGGGACCAACGAAGTGACCTGGATGCTTCTGGATGTCATTGATGAAATGACACCGATTCTGGAACCGAAACCGAATGTAAGGCTGCATCGCAATTCCCCCCCGGAACTTCTGGACCGGGTGGTCGATATGATATCCGTCAGCCAGGGCGCCCCGTTTTTGCTCAATTTCGACGAACGTTCCATGGCCGGTATGATGCTGGAAGCTCGAAAGGCGGGCATTCCCCATTTGATCAATGAATCCAATGTGCACGATTACGCCCCCGTGGGCTGCCTTGAAAACACCATGGCCGGTAATGACCGCTCCGGTACCGTGGATAACAACCTCAACCTGTTAAAAGCCGTGGAACTGGCCCTCAACAACGGCAGGGACCTTTTGCCGTTTACCGATCCCCTAACCGGGAAAACACATAAAATCAGGCAGGATGGCCCCCAAACCGGAAATGCCCAGACCTTTCGGACGTTTGACGAATTCTGGGCTGCCTATGAAGAGCAAACCCGCTATATTATTCAAAAATGTGTGGATGTGTATGAAACTTCGGAAAGCATCCGCAGCCGTTTCTTCCCAACCCCCTATCTTTCGTGTCTGGTCGGCGGCTGCGCCGAATCCGGCCGGGATGTCACCCAGGGCGGTGCCCAGATCAGCTTTACGACCCTGGAAGCGGTAACCTACGCCACAACCGTCGATGCGCTGCTGGCTATCCAGTACCTGGTTTTCGATCAAAAGGCATGCACAATAGCCGAGTTGGTCGCAGCCCTGCGCAGCAACTGGATAGGGTATGAAATCCTGCAGGCCAAAGCGCAAAACAGGGCGCCCAAATACGGCCGTGACGATGATAAATCGGACAATCTGGCCCGAAAAGTGATGGACCTGTGGTGCGGCGAAACCTGGCGCCACAAGACCCGTTCCACGGGGAGGCAATACCGCCCGGGCATGTTAAGCTGGAACTACTGGGCCGGAGACAGCTTTATCATGGCAGCCAGTGCCGACGGCCGCCAAAAGGGTCAGTTTCTGTCCAATGCCATCTGCCCTTCCAACGGGGCCGATATCAACGGTCCCACATCCAACGCCAACTCGGTGGGCAAGGTGCTGGGCGGCCGAAACGGAGACGGCGGATGGGAGACCTACGGCAATTGTCTGCCCAACGGGGCCAGTCACACCATTACGTTCAACCCGTCAATCCTCCAGGACCCGGAACACAAAAGCAAGTTCAAGGCCTTTTTGCAGGGCTATACGGAAAACGGCGGCACTGCCCTGCAGATCAATATTCTCGATCCGGACATGCTCCGGGACGCGCAGGAAAATCCGAAAGACTACCGCCACCTGCTGGTCCGGATTACGGGGTACAACGCTTATTTCACCTCCGTCGGCCGGGAGCTTCAAAACGAAGTCATACACCGCATCAGTCACCAGAAGTACTAAAACTGATATTATTGAAAAAGGACCCCATTGAAGACCGCCGAATCAACAGGTACCGTACTCGAAATCCAGCGCATGTCCACAGAAGACGGCCCCGGGATTCGTACCACCGTATTTTTAAAAGGCTGCAGCCTGCGCTGCACCTGGTGCCATAATCCGGAAAGCATGTCCCGCAAACCGCAGATCCAATGGATCGCTTCCCGCTGCATCGGATGTCGGACCTGTATCGATCAGTGCAGCCGGAACGCCCTGTCCATAAGCCGAAATGGGGTCGTTATCGATCGTAGCGTCTGTGATGTCTGTGGTGACTGCATCCGGGAATGCCCATCCACTGCCATGGAACTGCTGGGAACGGAATGGTCGGCAGCAGACCTGGTGCTTGAGCTTAAAAAAGACCGGGCCTATTTTGAGAAATCCGGTGGCGGGATTACCGTATCCGGCGGCGAACCGACCGTACAGGCTCCCTTTGCCGCCGAAATTCTGCGGCAGTTGATGGCCGACGGGATCCACACCGCGCTAGATACCTGCGGCCTCTGCCGGCAGGTATCCCTTGATATGCTGCTGCCGTATGCTTCCATGGTACTGTTCGACATCAAACTGGCCGACCCCGAAGCCCACAAAACCCATACCGGAAGCAGCAACACCGCACCCCTGGAAAATCTGCGATACCTGACCGCCTACATGCAGGACCATCTCTACCCGCGTAAACTATGGATCCGAACACCGCTGATACCCGGAGTAACCGCCAGCACAGAAAACATTCGCGGTATCGGCCGGATCATATCCGCCCTGCCTACATTGAGTGTCGACCGATGGGAGCTTTGCGCCTTTAACAATCTCTGCCGGGACAAGTATGCCCGGCTCGGTCTCGAATGGCCGTTTCAAAACACCCCGCTGCTCAGCCGGCAGGAAATCGAATCCCTGACGGACGAAGCGCGGCGATCGGGTGTGGATCCGAAAATCGTTCACTGGAGCGGTTCAACCCGTCTGGAGGATTCTCCGGAAGCAACGGTGACCGGATAGATCAATCAGCAGTGCCGGCACAGGGCTGTCGTGCCAAAATCCATAAAGATGTTTCGCCCCGCCGGTTTCGGCCCGGGCAAACGGGAGGTCACATGCCTGCAAAAAGAACGTATTTTGAACCGGAGGAGATGAAGGTTTTCGAACCTGCGGAAAAAATCGGAATTGTCGCTACGATCAATCCGGAAGACCGGATTCACCTTACCCTGATCACCAGCATCATGGCGCCGGCGCCAACGCTGGTCACCATCGGACAGTTCTGCATGGGACGCAGCAAATGGTACATGCAGCAAAAAAAAGAGATCGCCTTTTTGGTCATGTCCCAGGAAAAAAAGATGTGGCGCGGCAAAGCCCGCTGGACCCACAAACGCACGGAAGGACCCGAATATGAGGTCTACAACAACCTGCCCATGTTCCGCTACAACACCTATTTCGGCATCAATACCGTACATTATCTCGATCTGGTTGAAATAGCCCCAGGGGAAAACCTTCCGCTCGGCAAAATTATTCCCGCCGCCGTTATGACCCGTATTTCCAAATCCAGTTTACGGACCGGCCGTCCGAAACGCACTCTGAAGCATCTCGGTGAAGCCCTTTTCAACGATCTGGGCGCTTTGAAATTCATCGCTTACCTGGGAACGGACGGCTTTCCGGTAATTATTCCGGCCATACAGGCTCAGGCGGCCGACAGCAGCCGGATTGCCTTCTCAACTTTTGCTTACCGGGATGAGCTGGAAACATTGCAGCCGGAAACGCCCGTTTCGGTTTTCTGCGTCAACCTGAAAATGCAGAGTGTCCTGGTGCGGGGCACCTTCCGGGGTTTCCGGCAAAAGCGCATGATAAAAACCGGGGTTATCGATCTGGACTGGGTGTACAATTCCATGCCGCCCTGCCACGACCAGATCTATCCGGAATTACCGTTGGAAGCGGTTGTCAATTTTTAAGCAAAGAAAGAAGAGATACTTCCGTAAATAAAAAAGCTGAATAAACAGAGAAGATATATACAAGCTCTGCCCCGCGGGGTTTACTCCCCATGGGCCATATCATTACAAGCAGTATGATCATTGAAAAAATTAACAGGACCAGGGTGTTAACAATCAGGGCTGCCCAAGGTTTCATGGCTTCCGGTTTTCCAAGCAGGCCGGATATGTTAACCAGCGGGGTAGCCATTGCAACGGCAATAAAGACCCATGAATTCAGATTGTCAAATTCCAGGCTCCCGCGTACAGCCAGGCCCAGGATAAAAGCAATTATTCCAAAATTCAGAATGACAGCAGCAATCCGCAATATTGATTTAACCATCTTAAATATAGACCAATTCGTTCATTACAATAAAAGACATTCAAGAACCCATTAAAATCGTTTATGTGATATGCCGTTTCTGCAACAGGCACCTCCAGGCTCTGGGCG
>CAZKYZ010000050.1:0-14236 GCA_964557055.1 uncultured Desulfobacterales bacterium | reverse complement strand
AGCCTCTCCGATCGTATCAACTGATCCTGCAGTATTTTGGTTTGGGTCGTGTCTGCGGTATGCATCATTACCAGATCCGGCGGTACAAAAGCAAAGATGACATCCAATTGCCGCATATCGGCACTCTTTTCAAATTGATATTCGATCTGCCGTGAAACAGTCTTTCTTTCGAAGTAGCATTTCGCGACATCTTCAATAATCGCCGGCTCGCTGTCATAGATCTCGGCAATCGACTTGTCTTTCCATTCCCGAACACCATTTTCGGTAATCTCCATCGCGGCCTTGTTATAGCCGACCAGAATAAATTCATCCCCCGATTTCTGCCATGTATAGGTAGGTATGGGCATGCTTTGATACTGCGTTTCAAAACGCTCTTCCTTCTCTTTCAAGGTCTTTTGAACCCGCTCCCGTTTTTCCATTTCTGTTTTTAAGCGGGTGTTGATTCGTTCAAGATCCGCTGTCCGTTCCCTTACCTTTTTTTCCAGACCGTAATGCGCTTTTCGAAGGGTTTCCTCTGCTCTTTTTATCTCCGTGATATCATTGGCGACCGAAAGGATAACATCCAGCGTAACACCATTTTTGGTAACCGTCAGTAATTTCTTGGTTATATGAAGAATGCGCATTTCTCCACCGGTAGCGGGAACGCTGATATTGGGAAATATCCGGGTATCCCCTTTTTTCAACACCTCCTGATCATTTTTTTCAGCGAGCTCGGCGATGCTCTTTGAATAAAAATCAGAAGGCTTTTTTCCGATCAGCTTGTGTATATCGGTACCTACGAATTCAGCATACGCCTGGTTGACAAGGATATAAACACCGTTCCTGTCCCTGGCATAAATCATGTCGGGCACGACATTGATTACCTGCTTGATGCGCTCTTCATTTTCACGCAGGAGTTCTTCTGAACGTTTGCGATCGGTGATATCTCGAAAAATTGCAAGCACCTCGTTTTCACCACTGACCGCCATTCTGGTTTCAATATATTTATCTTCGCCTTGGAAGGGGTATGGATATTCAAAAACACCGATTCTTCCCGTCCGCAGTGTCTCGCGACCATGATTGACGACATCTTCTGCAATGGGAAAGGGAAATAGGTCGGACACCTTTTTCCCAATGGCGATTTCGGTCCGGCACATTGAAGGATTGGCGTCCGTCTTGTAGCTGCAAATGATTCCCTCACTGTCAATCTGTAAGATTAAATCCGGAATGGCCGTCAATATCGCCCGATTTTCCTCGACACTCTTGCGCAGAGCCTGAGCTGTTTTTTCATTTTCCAGAATTTCCTCTGCCAGCGTATCGCGGGATATGACTGTCCGATCAAGGTATTCGAGCATCTGGTTGAAACTTCGGGCGAGTTGACCGACTTCATCGTCCCGTTTGACCAGAATGCGCCCTGTGAAATCTTGGCTGGAAATGGATTCGGCCTCCTTTTGCAGGCGCCGGATTGGCTTGACTATATTGTAGAGACTGAACCGATAGCCGAAGATAATGGCAAAGACGATTGTGGCAATTGAAATCGCCAGGAAAAAAGCGGATAGGATATACAGGTGGTGATAGGCACTGCTAACCGGTTCTTCCACAAGTAGCCCCCATTCGGATGGGGAAATCCGGGCAACCGCCCCGACCACCTTTCGGCCTTTTAGTCCTGTATATTGATATATGCCGGACTTGCCTTCCATAAATTTCTGGACACCCATAATCCCGGTAAGATCCTGTTTGTTTACAACGGATGAAACTTCTTCGTGGGACAGCAACCGGCCGGATTGATCAATGATATAGGCGTATCGGCTTTTGCCGACTTGGTGGTTGGAAATCATTCCCCATATCCGGTCCATCTTCACGCTTACCGATAGAACTGCCGCTATTTTATCTGCAGGATCGAGAATGGGAACACTGATGCTGACATTGGGCAGGCCGCTGAAATCCGTCATCGTAACCGGACCAATCAGGACATCGCCTTTTACTGCTTTTTGAAATGTTTCCGCCGCAACGGAATTATCCGTTTCAATTTGTCGAAAAGGATAGTGTTTGGATACCTTCACTATCTGCTGCCCGGACACCCTGGATACTGCAATAGCATCGAATCCCAGCCCTTGGTCCAGAAGCATATACGCCTTGTCTCTCATTTTGATCGGGTCTTCCATAAACGGCTGCAGAATCTGGGCGAACAGATGGGTTTCATCTATGGTTTTTTCCAGACAGGATGAGATACCGGAAGTGACTCTTGCAGACACTTCCGTTTGGATGGCGACGATACTTTTGTGTTGTCCCTCCAGATAGAAAAAAAAGAAAACAGCAGTAATAACCGCCATAGGAATGATACCGAACATAAACAGCAGCTGTATGATTTTCCGCCCAAGACCGCTCTTACCAGAGATTCCGAATTGTTTCATAGGTTTGAAATTTCCTTTTACGGTTTCGCTCGACAGGCCGCTATCGGATTTTGCTACCGGTATCTCGGTGTGTCAAGCCCGGGCACTGGTGAGAACGTCAACTTGTCTCGCTCCACCTCTTATCAACAAGGCTCCACATTCATCCGCCGTGGCCCCGGTTGTATATACATCATCAACCAGGAGCACGTGTTTCCCCAGGATCGTATCGGTCTTTCGAAGCCGAAATGCATCTTTTACATTGGCACGCCTTTCCCCAACGCCAAGCCCCACTTGAGGCTTGGTTTTCCGTACACGCAACAATGTTTTCCGGTCAATCATCATCCTGAAATCTCCCGGACGCTCGCGGTGATAGTGTGCCGGCCAATGGGCGACCATCAGACAGGCCTGGTTGAATCCCCGTTCTCTCAGTCTGCCGGTATTCAGGGGTACCGGTATGATGACATCAATTTGATTGTCTTCCCATTGGTCACGAAAGGTATGATACAGCAGGAGCCCGAGAGGATCGGCCAGATTCTGTCGGTACCGGTACTTGAAGGAATGGATAATTTTCATCAGAACACCCCCGAACTTTCCGGACGCCCGGGCTTTTTGAAACGATTTCGGGTCCTCAATACAGTTTTGGCAATGATGATCATCGCCCACGCGGCTGGTGAACATTGCCCCGCATACGGTACATAAAGGTGATTGAATGGGCGTATAACCGATCAGGCATTCGTCGCATACAAAGGGTACCAATATGTCATAAAAACGCCGATCCTCTTTTTTTTCCACCGGGCCGTCCCATCTTTCCAGGAACATTCCCGGCGTTCTATGAAAAAAAGACCGGCAAACGGCGCAACGTTTTGGAAAAAGAAAATCCAGAGCCTTTTCAAACTCTCCCCGGACAAGGTGTCCGATTCTTCTTTTTTTATGAGGTGATAGACTGACAGGCGCTCCCATCATCGATTCATTATAACCATGATCCTTTCGGCAAATTGAGAACATTTCACCTCTTGAGAACCTTCCATTTGACGTGCCAGATCATAGGTCACGGCGCCTTCGGCGACAGCAATGCTGAGTGAACCACGGATCAATTCAGCTGCCTCTTTCCAATCGATATAATCAAGCATCATGGCTCCGGACAGGATCAGGGAACTGGGGTTGACCTTGTCCTGGTCGGCATATTTGGGCGCTGTTCCGTGGGTTGCCTCGAATACGGCACAGCCGTCGCCAATGTTGGCTCCCGGCGCCATTCCGAGACCTCCCACCTGAGCGGCCAGAGCATCGGAAATATAGTCGCCGTTAAGATTGGGAGTGGCAATTACATGGTATTCCTCCGGCCGCAGCAGCACCTGCTGGAAAAGCATATCGGCGATACGGTCTTTGATAACAACTTTGCCCTCCGGCGGGACCCCACCCAATTGGGTATACACGGTATCCTCCGTAACGGTTTGCTGCCCGAATTTTTCCCTGGCAACTTCGTATGCCCACTTGGCGAAGGCCCCTTCTGTAAACTTCATGATATTGCCTTTGTGCATCAGCGTTACGGAGGGAAGCTTGTTCTCAATCGCATAGGCGATGGCACGGGCAACCAATCGCTTGGTGTTCCCGGCACTGATCGGCTTGATCCCGATTCCGGCTTTTGCCGGCAGCTTTGCCCCCATTTCGGTTTCCAGAAAAGCCGATAGTTTCTCCGCCTCCGGGCTGCCGGACTCCCACTCAATGCCGGCATAAAGGTCTTCGGTATTTTCTCGAAAGACGACCATGTCAATTTTTTGGGGTGCCTTCATGGGACTGGGCACCGGATGTATATAGCGTACCGGTCGGACACAGGCATAAAGATCCAGCCGCTGCCGGATGGCAACATTCAAGCTTCGGATTCCCTTTCCCACCGGAGTCGTCAACGGCCCTTTGATCGCAACGGTATGTTCTTTAATGGTCAACAGCGCCTCATCCGATATATATTGACCGGTTTCCCGGTAACCCCTCTCCCCGATCAGCACCTCTTTCCACGCTATCTGCCTTTTTCCGGAAAAACAGGCGGCCACGGCGGCATCAATGACCAATCGGGTGGCCTTCCAGATATCCGGTCCGATACCGTCGCCTTCAATAAACGGAATTACCGGCACATCAGGCACCTGCAGTTCTCCATTATTCCGGATGGTAATTTTCTCGGCTGGTCTCATTCTTCCTCCCTGTCTTTCATTTGGCGCTTTTTTAAGAACTTTTTTTGTCCAAGCCCCTTTGGCGGAATATTTCATATACGGCAACGGCTCCGGCAACAGAAGCGTTCAGTGAAGCCACGGGGCCTGTCATGGGTATTTTTACAAGATAATCACACTGCTTTTTCACCAGCGGGCGCATGCCACTCTCTTCTCCGCCTATCACGATTCCAATCTTTCCACTGAATTCGGAGTGGAACAGATCAACCAGCGCGGAAACATCCATGCCGGTGATCCAGAAATGTTTGTCTTTCATCGTTTGAATAGCGGCTACCAGGTTTGTCACTCTGGCAATTCGGCTGTGCTCAAGCGCGCCTGCCGAAGCTTTGGAGACAGACGGTAATGGAGGTGCGGAACGTTTTTTGGTCATCACAATTCCATCGATGCCGGCGCACAAAGCCGTACGTATTAGAGCGCCCAGATTTTGGGTGTCTTCAATACTGTCCAGGAGAAGCAATACCGTATCCCGATCCGTATCCCCCCGGGAAACCAGCAGCTCTTCAAAAGGAACAAGTGGATAAGGCCCAACCGACGCCGCAACTCCCTGATGAAGTGCTGATCGGGTCATTTTTTTCAAGTCGGCAGAAGAAACTTCAGAAACAGGCAAACCCATTCTGTCCGCCAGGCGCATAATATTCCCGATACGCTCTGCAGATTTTGACCAGCTGACATAAACGCTGTATATTTTCCGCCGGTTGGCCCGCAAAGATTCCATCACCGGATGATAACCATACAATAATTCACCCTGGATCGTCATCCTCAACACCCCGCAACCAAGCGGATCATCTCGGCAATTGTCTGACCAAGGTTATTATTTACAATCACATGCTGATAGATATCACTCTGCTTCATCTCCGCTTCGGCCTGGTGGAGTCTTGCGGCGATGACATCCCTGTTGTCCGTTCCCCTGTCGATCAGTCGCTGTTCCAACACCGCTATGGATGGCGGCATGATAAAAATGGTTGTCACCTGCGGATATCGCTCCAGTAGCTGTTTGGTTCCCTGTACATCGATATCCAGCAAAATATTCTTCCCTTCGCGGATGCACAGATCTATGGATTCCGTTGACGTCCCATAATAATTCCCGTATACAACAGCCCACTCAACCATCCGTCCATTGCTGATTTTGTTTTTAAAGGCAGCCTCGGAGACAAAATGGTAATCCCGCCCATCTATCTCACCACAACGCGGCAGGCGGGTTGTGTGTGAAACGGAATAGTGCAATCCCGGGCACTGTTCCATGAGCGCTTTGCAAATCGTTGTTTTACCGGCTCCCGAAGGGGCGGAAACAACAAAAATCCTCCCGCCCGGCCGGCCGCTCTGTTCGGTTACGTTCATCGAATTATCATTCTTCCTGAAGAGACGAATACCGCTGGGCAATGGTGTCCGCCTGTATCGCCGACAATACGACATGATTGCTCTCCATGATGATGATCGATCTTGTCCGGCGTCCGTGAGTGGCATCAACAAGCCGCTTTTCCTGCTTGGCTTCGTCCTTTAAACGTTTCATCGGGGCTGAGTTGGGAACGACAATAGCGACCACTTTTTCGGCCACCACGGTACTGCCAAACCCAATATTCAACAGATTGTTTTCCATGCAACCCTCCTTGGGGAAAAGTTTTCCCGGATAACTGACCTATTCGATATTCTGTACCTGTTCTCTTAGTTTTTCCAGTTCCGATTTAACTTCGACAATAATGTGGGATACACTGGTATTCCCGGATTTAGACCCCATTGTATTGAACTCCCTGTTGAATTCTTGCAGCAGGAAATTAAGCTTCCTTCCAGGCGCCTCATCTTCTTCCATAAGCAACCTAAACTGCTTCACGTGACTCTCCGCTCGCACCAGTTCTTCCGTAATATCACTTCTGTCCGCCAAAAAAGCAGCTTCCTGGGAAATTCTTTCCGGATCGATATCCACCATCCCCTTGGTTAATAACTGAATACGTTCTTTCAAACGCGTCTGGCAATGGGTCAGCATGTCGCCGGTTTGATTTTTAATGGCTTCTATGGAGGTTTCTATAAAACAGAGTCGTTTTGAAAAATCTTCACGAATATAGGCGCCTTCAGCAGACCGCATTGCGTCAAGCTGGCCCAGAGCGTCTTCCAGGCATTGCTTTACCGGTTCCCAGTAAAAACCGGGTTCCATAACCGATTCCGATGGTTTGATGATACCGCCGGCTGAAAGAATATCCGCAAAGGTTATTTCCGGCTGAAGGTTTAGCTGTTCCTTCAGGCTGCAAAGGGCACTGTGATAGGCTTTCGCCCGGGGCAGGTCTACGTTGCACAGCGTGGCCTCCTCGGACTGATCGTCCACCCGTATGCGCACTTCGATACGACCTCTTTTAAATTGCTGGGCAACCCGTTCTTTGATCGTTGTCTCCAACTGGTTCAACCCGCTGGTAAGCCTTATGGACAGATCCAGATTGCGGCTGTTGCCTGAACGGATCTCTGTTTCGACCGAAATGTGGCCGGAGGTGGTCACTGCTCTGGCACAGGCCGTCATACTCTTTAACATGGCATCTTTTTCCTTATTTTACCGTTCGTGCGGACCTTCCGGTGAACGTGATTTTATAACAGGTCTCGGATGTATTTGTTTCTTGCCCGCAACAGGAACGCTTGCATGTCCGCAGCCAGGTAATCGGGATACGTCCACGGCAGGGGCTGGTATCCTCCGGCGGAATAAATCAGTGTCAAATCGGCATATACCGATTTTCCGATATAAATTCGATGGGCATAATTCTTGCCGGTAGCTAGCACAAAACGTTCGCGCAGCAGATATCCTGAATCAATATTGACGGTCCGTTTTCCATCAACTTGAAAGTCTTCTTCAATGGCATTGGCCGTCCATTTGATATCCGGCAGTTGCCCTTGCTCAATGCACCTCTGAAAAGCAATCATCCTTCGGAAAAGCGGATTCCCCATCTCGTTTGTGTAATAATCGGTATAATTGAAAGGAAACCAGCAGCTGATAATGTCAGCGCTGCCGAATTCCCGGGTCAACAGGCCTGCAATCCTGTCAAACAGCGTTTTCTGTTTCATAAAAACCCCGATAACCAGTTTTGCCGGGCGGGGAGGCTGAAGAACGCTCATGCGGCTTTCTACGATTCTTTTAGGGGTTTGGCTTCATCGATAAGCATAATGGGTATGTCGTCACGAATTTCATACAGCAAGCGGCAGGATTCACAGATAAGCCCGTCTTCTGAAGCGTTGAGTCGAATATCCCCTTTGCATTGCGGACAGGCCAGGATATCGAGCAGTTCTTTGCTGATTGCCATATTGTTCTCCTTTATTTCTGGTAGGTTATTGGCCGTACATAGGCATATTACCAAATACGGCCCGACATGTAAAAAGGTAAATCAGAATCATCCGCAGTCAGGGGAAAAACGAATATCCCGGACAGCACACCGGGTTTTTTGACTTTTCCCATGTTTCCCCACCGGTTTTTTGAATTCTGCCATGACCTTGCGAATTCATTATCAGTGTTACTTGTTTTTTGCAAACAGATGGTCGGGCCGGTATTGATTACGGATATCTTTTTGTGATAGGCTTGGTTACATGAAAATAATGGCGATAAAATATAGATTCGATCTGGCCGACGGCAGCCATGAGCTTTTTAACCTGGAAATCGATGAAACCGGAATGCACATCCTCCGAAAAAACGATTGGCACTTTCCTCCGTGGACCGACCTTGAGTTTCACCGGTGCTCCAAATGCCCCATCGATGTGAATCGTTTTTCTTTCTGCCCTGTGGCGGCAAACCTTGTGCCGATTGT
Source organism: uncultured Desulfobacterales bacterium (assembly GCA_964557055.1). GTDB lineage: Bacteria > Desulfobacterota > Desulfobacteria > Desulfobacterales > CAZKYZ01 > CAZKYZ01. The sequence goes on along the minus strand of CAZKYZ010000050.1, from coordinate 5,866 downwards.
AGAACGCCTCGACAAACTTCTTTCATACGATGAAATCCAGCTTTGTGTGGAAACAGAAGATCGTTTAATTTCAAAAAAAACCTCGGCGCAGCGGGGTATCAGCTCCCTGATGGGCCTGCTGATAGCCGTCAGCGAATGTCCGCTTACTGATTTTTTCAAACCCATGGCACGATTTCATTTACCGATGGCCAACCGGGAAGAAACGATCTGGCGGGCGGCATCCACCTATTTTCTGGCCCAGTATTTTTTACACACCAGTGGATATGATATGGACCTGTCCTTGCAGGGTCTATCGCACTTGTATGATCGCATCGAACAGTTGAACCTGGCCATGCTACAACGCCTGAGATCTGTCAGTAAACGGGACAGTGCTATCAATGCCTTAATTCACCTGGATGTATTTGCGAAATATCTGGCTCCTTCGATTGAAGAATCCTTACAGAAAATTGAACATATCCTGTCTCCGCTGATATCCGCCCTGACTGATCCGAGCTGAACCTCCGTTACTAAAGGGAACCGATTATCCATTGAAATTCGCATTTTGTCTGATAAAATATTTCCCGTACGGTGGCCTTCAGAGAGATTTCATCCGGATTGCCAAAGCCTGCACGAAACGAGGTCACCAAGTTGATGCCTACACACCGGAATGGTCGGGTGAATTGTCGCCGTGGATCAATGTCTCCATTCTGCCGGTAAAAGGATTCAGCAACCATGCCAGGCGCGAATCCCTGGCAAAAATGTTGCAGGATTCCGTCTCTCGTATCGGTTACGATGCGGTTGTCGGGTTCAGTAAAATGCCTGGCCTTGATCTCTATTTTGCGGCAGACAGCTGCTTTGCCGCTAAATCAGAGCACAGGAGTTTTCTATACCGGTTGACCGGCAGGTATCGCCACTATGCAAAACTTGAAAAAGCGGTTTTCCAGCAAGAAGCCACTACCCGGATAATGATGCTTTCCAGATTGGAAAAGGACATTTACCAGAGCTGGTACGGTACTCAGGAACAGCGTTTTTACCTGCTGCCACCCGGTATTTCGCGAGACCGTTTGAGACCGCCCAACGCCGCTGAAATCCGAAATCACCTCCGCAAAGAACTGGGAATAAATCAATCGGATGCCGTTGTACTGATGGTTGGCTCCGGTTTCAAGACCAAAGGTGCCGACCGGGCACTGCGCGCAGTTGCTTCTCTACCGGAATCCCTTCTGAACAAAACGAAATTCATTGCCGTCGGAAAAGACGATTTTCGGCCTTTTTTCAAACTGGCCTCTCGACTGGGTATACTGAAAAAGGTTCTCTTTTTCGCAGGGCGGCCGGACATAACCCGTTTCCTGGTCGCATCCGATATTTTGATTCACCCGGCGTATAAAGAAAACACCGGGACCGTTTTAATCGAAGCCATGGCCGCGCAACTTCCCGTGCTGGCATCGGATACCTGCGGCTACAGTGAACATGTTTCCCGCGCCGATGCCGGCTTGATTGTCCCGTCTCCGTTTGACCAGGGAGTCCTGAACCAATACCTGAAAACCATACTTACATCACCCCGGCGAAACGAGTGGATGCAAAATGGCGGTCGTTATGTCGCCCAAAACGACGTGTTCAGTATGCCGGAAAAAGCGGCGGATATCATAGAACAAGTGGCATCATGCTAAAATTACCTTCATCCTGGCAGAAAGAATGGCATTTTGACGAATTTTTTGCTGTTCTGGATTCCCTGGAAGGTAAAATTTACCGGAATAAAGACGGCCGAAAAACATTTCGCTACACCCTGGAAGGTCAAAACTGTTTTATCAAACTGCATAAAGGTGTCGGCTGGCGCCGCATTATCAAAGATCTATTCCGACTCAGAACGCCTGTCATCAGTGCCAAAAATGAGTGGGAAGCTATACTTCGACTCCGTAAACTGGGTATCGAAACAATGAATCTTGTCGGTTATGGTCGCCTTGGCCAAAATCCGGCTCGTCAGCGATCATTTGTCATTACAGAAGCGTTGCCCCACACCATAAGCCTTGAGGACTACTGCAAAAACTGGAAATTTGAACCGCCATCTCCCGGCCTGAAACGATCAATGATTCAAAAAATTGCCCGAATATCGAGAACGCTCCATGAAAACGGCATCAATCATCGGGATTATTACATTTGCCATTTTTTGTTGGCAATCGGTTCCGATGCCAAACCAGAAGATTGCAAACTTCACCTGATTGACCTTCACCGTGTGCAGATGCGGAAACGCCTACCGCAGCGCTGGCGCATCAAGGACATATCCGGGTTGTATTTTTCGAGTATGGACATCGGGCTGACCCAAAGAGACCTGTTCCGCTTCATCGGTGAATACCACAGAAAAGATCTGCGGCGGTCGTTGGCCGAGGACAGGGCCTTCTGGCAGAAGGTTGTCAAGCGAGGGATAACGGGTTACCGGGAATTTATCCGCAAAAATCCGGGCCCTGCAGACCCATAAGTTTTCATGGAACCAAAAAAATCTTAAAAACGGCTATTTAAAAAAACGTCTGCGGAACCGCTTCAGCCGGAATGCCAGGCGGGCCCTGTTGTGGACATCCGCCAGCAGCCACAAGACTATCCGCATGCTCTTTTCCGTCGATAAGCCGGAGGAGGGTGACCATTCCACTGCCGGGTCGGGCAGTGGCGCAAGAAAAAAAGCACCGCCTTCCTTCCCGAGATATTCCCTGGCCAGCAACCTGTTTTGAGGGTCAAACTTATTGATGACATCAAGGCATTCCTGCGGGCTCAGAAGCCGGTGCAAATCGTGGTGGCTGGATGAAACCGATGGAAATTCCTGCAACCGCTTCAGCATCCAGCGAATATCCCGGTGGGGGAGTCCCAGACTGTTGACCAACCGCACCGCTTCGTAAACATCATTATCGACCCGTACATTGCTTTTTTTCCGCTCAGGAACGGTGAACTCATCCGTCAATTCCAGCTCGAATGTATTTTTTAGAAAATCGGCGAACAGATTGGATCCATAGAACTGCTCTTTCTCAAAGGGCCTGACGACAATTTTTTCCCGGCCGAATATCTCTGCCCATTCGGCAACTCGGCCATAATAATCAAGCCAGAAGTCATTCTTCAGGTATTCATGGTCCTGAAGTTTTGCAGATACTTTGCCACGCTTAAAATACTGAAGGTAATACGATTGGATGAATTGATCCTGGCGGCGGAGATAGGCAACGATTGAAATGGAAGAAAACATATCGTGCAGCACCTTTAACACGGACACATCGCGTGCATAGAACATTTCCTCTCCGCTCAACAGTATTTCCGCGCAGGACTCGGCTTCCCGAATGACCCGTTTTAAATAGGACACGATTTTTTTTTCAGTTTTGTGTCTGTTGGCAGGCAATGGTTTTTGCCCGGTAGGGGGTGCGAAATCGACAACCAAATGTGAAAAATAGAGGTGGTTGTCGACGGCGTGAAACCGTTTGTGTCGCGGATAGCAGATCCCCCGTTTTCGCAGACAGTCTTCATTGGCGGCACAAAAATTCTGAATCGCGGTAGACCCGGTTTTGGGGGAACCGATATGAATGGTCAGTTTTCTATCCATGTATTTTCGTATTCAATATAGCTGTTTTGAAAACACTTATGCTCATTACCATCCGTTGGCGACACCTCTTTTTTTCACAACGATTTTCTTTGTAACCAGTGTTTCTGCCAACCCGTTTTTAATGCGTTTTTCCAGTACGTTCAGCGCTTTGTCGATATTATCGAATTGCAATCCGAATAGTAATTTCGGATGATACCGCCACCATTGCATCTGTAATAGCCGGTTTGTAGTGTCCTCATCAAATCGATAGCGGATATGTTTCGCCGGTATGCCGCCAACAATTTCGTATGGCTTGACATCTCTATTCACAAGGGCTCCCGCGGCAATAATGGCACCGTCCCCGACACGTACACCGCGCAGAATGGTTGCACCCGCTCCGATCCAGACATCGTTTCCGATGACCGGCGGAGCGGAGGGATCACGGAAAGGTATAGAGACTTCCGGCAGATATTTAATCCGTTTGTTGCGGTATTGAAAGGCATGTGTGCTCAACCAGTCAAGGGGGTGGCCTTTACCGCCTATTCTGACATTGGGGCCAATAGAACAATATCGCCCCATATGTTCCAGCGTGTGGATGGTACCATCCATGAATAATGAAAACGACTCGAAACAACAGGGTTCTTCATCTTCCCCCCCGCAAGCGATGTGCACACTTTTAAAATTGATGTTTTCATGGATAATCAGCCGGCTTTTTCGGCTGATGTTGCTTACATCATCGATTTTGATATCGAATGCAGCCATTTTTTTTCGCAGCAATATCCGTCTGATCATTAATCGTTTTCCTTAGTAAAGAAACATCCCGAACCGGCGCAATAAACACTTGCCCTGCATCCGAATATATTTAGACAGATACGACCACCGCAACGCGGCGAAAACAGACTCTTCAACGGCTCGGGAATAGTACTTGCGGGCTTGTTCATAGTCACCCGCGCGATAAAGGGTTCTGAACATGGACAAGCACCTGCGAACCAGAAAACCGGAACGAAATGTGAACAGTTCCGCGGGTATCAACGCCGGATTGAACACTGCCTCAACAACTTTCAGGCCGACATCAGTCGAAAGCTTCGACTTGTTGCGCAGACTATCCGCATGGTGAAATATTTCTGCAACGGGTTCATTGATGCCAATGCCCTTACAGGTCACCAGTAACTGGGCAAAAACGCTGATATCCTCCGAACATCGGAAGTCAACGGGGTATTTGATTTTTTCAAAAACTGTGCGCCTGGCGATAAAACGCCCGTGCGACAACGAAACCCGATTCCGAAGGTAGTCTTTGAAATTATCAGCTTGCCGGGCTTTCAGCTTCGGTGCCGGTCGATATTTTCTCCTTCCGGATTCATCCCGAGCAAAGCAGCCGCCGACAACCAGGTCCAAAGCTGGATTTAGCTTTACCTGGTTCAATAATATTTCGATGGATTCCGGCAGCAAGCGGTCATCCGCATCAAGAAGCAGAACGTATTCACCGCATGCTTTTCTGATCCCCAGGTTTCGCGCGGAGGCCACCCCGGCATTCTTTGTTTTGATGTACTGAATCGCTATCCGGCTGTCGGCTACATAACGGGAAACGATGCTCTCCGTGTCATCCGTTGAGCCGTCATCAACAATAACCAGCTCTTCCGGTGGTGTATTTTGGTGTAAAACCGAGTCTATGGCGCCGCCTAAATAATGCGCATAATTATAGGCAGGGACAACAACGGAAACAGTCGGCATTTTCATATTTCTCAAAACGGGAGATACGGCCCTATCGCTGCGACGATAGGGAATCGTTAGTGTCCATCCGTAAACACGACGGGAATCCTGCCCATTGCCAGTGCCATGTTACCCAGATAACGGATGCATACTATATTGTCAACTTGCCATTTTTATCATGACAAACGCGAGCGCTTCTATCGCTTCTATTTTTGTTCCCCCCCAAAAGGTCTGCAGAGGCCTTTTATCGGCAGCTTGCCGGAAGCCGTCAGCCGCCGGAATAGTTCTATCTGCACATCCGGAAGGTAGTCCCAGTTCCGCATGAAACGCTGAATGTCATTCCGGAAGGCTGCTGCCAACCGCGTTTTAGACCGATGCATCGCCATGGAATCAAGGTCGATTAGGAAGAGTCGATTCTCACAAAAGATAAAATTGAATGCCTTGCAATCGCCATGACTAATGGCGGCTTCAAAAAGCGAATCAAAGGTGTTCACAAAATGCTTCAGCAAAACGTCGGTCAACTGCGGCGTTAACTTCCCGTCACAGACCAGCTGCCCGATATTCAGACCGGCAATATACTCACAAATAAAATAGGCGGATGACCGGAAAGGACCAAATCGATTC
>CAZKYZ010000049.1:5170-14245 GCA_964557055.1 uncultured Desulfobacterales bacterium | reverse complement strand
ATTATTCTCTGATGGAAAAGGGGATGAGAATGATATCGGTTATTTTCGAAGCTTTCTATGGATACAGAGGTGTTCGGACCAATGCAGGTATCGCCTTTCTCACGTTGTTAATGGCGCTGGCTGGATGTACAGCTGATTCTGGAGAAGAGGTTCGATCCCGATTATACGGGAGTTGGCGATCAGATGCGGCTATATATCGCCAGGGCCACCAGGCCGTTTTTGAAATCAACCAGCAGGAGATTGTGTTCAGAACCGTAGAGGGGACCCTGGACATATATTATATAACCAGCTTGGAACATACACCGTCCAAGGAAGGTGAAAATTTTCATATCGAGTATCGCAACAGCAATGGGGAAGAGTTTTCTTTGGACTTACTACTTTCCACCACGCGAACGGGGGATATGATAACATTTGCGAACAGAGAGCGTATCCGCTGGAGGAAAAATGCCGTGTCGCTGGGATTGCGGTAGCGGCAAGCGATTCAATAGGCAGTGCATCCGATTATGTCATTAGAAATCAAATCATTTGGAACAGCTGTGGCGCGCAGAATATTTTTGTTGTTAATTGTTTGCGCTGTACTACCCATAGTGGTTTTGTCGACTGTCTCTTATTTCCAGGCGAAATCCTATCTTGATTCCTACCATTTCGAACGCTTGCGAAAGGAAAGTAAAGACTTTTCCACATCCATTTATGAGCGTTTATTGCTTTTGCAGGGGGAATTATCGCGTTTAACGATTGTTCTGGAAGTGTTATCGAATGCCGCGAACATGCAAATACCCGACAATCTGCTAACGCTATCACAGGATTTGTTTACCGATATTCGGATTGAAAACGGCTCCCTGATAGAATCTATGGGTAATACTCAAATCCAGTTTCTTGCCGGAAAAAACAATAGCGGAGTCAAGCAGATAATGATGGTGACAGCGTTGCCGGGACGCACCGAAAGGCTTGTGGGGACTCTCAACCAAAAATATTTGTGGGCGGCCGATTCTCGCCTGACCGAGGAAGGCAATGTCTGCATTCTATGCCAAAATCAGGACTTTTTTATATGCACAGATGACAGTTTCCGAGAACCGATCGTACGCCAATTAACAGGGGAGGGCTGGCCCCATAAAGGAGTTTTGAGCTGGAAAGAAAAAAATAAATCATATCAGGCGGGCTATACCAGCTTATTTCTTGAATCAAATTTTGATGCGGGTGACTGGTCGGTCGTCCTGATCGAATCGGCATCCGAGACTTTTTTTTTAAGAAAGGGCTTTTTTATCGTTTTTCCGGCAATGGTTATTTTTTCGCTGGGATTGGTTTTCATGATCGGCCAATACCTCCTTCGCAGAAGTATGGGGCCGATCGAAATACTCCAGGATGCCACCAAACGAATTGCCGGGGGAGATTTCGGGCATACTATTGATATTCAGAGTGGAGACGAATTCGAGGATCTGGGCGGGGCCTTTAACGAAATGAGCCGTCGACTGCAGGAGAGTAAACAAATGCTTCTGCGGACGGCAAGGTTGAGTACCATGGGGCAGATGGCTTCCGGGTTTGTTCATGAGGTCAAGCAGCCCCTGTCCGCTATCTACGGTCTGGCACAGTTGATCACCCTAAAGGAAAAGGATGAAGAAAATCTGCGGATGCTGAATACGATGGCTACGGCCATTCAAAATCTGGATACCACCCTGAATCGATTCAGTTCTTTCAGCAAGGACAAACCGATAGAAAAGATTCCCCTGGAAGTGAACGCTGTTATTGACGAAGTATGCCGGTTGCTTTCCATCCGTTTTGCCGAACGGTCGATTTCCATCCAGCGGGAGCTGGACGAAGACCTGCCCATGATTACTGGAGACCGGCGCGGCCTCCAGCAGGTATTATCGAACCTGCTGGTCAACGCCTTGGATGCACTGGAAGGCAAAGAAAAAGAGGACCTTCGCGTAGTCATAAGAACCCGTTCACAAAATGAGCAGGTGATCATGGAAGTCAGTGATAACGGGTGCGGGATGTCGGCTGGGGTGTGCAAAAAAATTTTTGATCCCTTTTATACGACAAAATCGCCTGAAAAAGGAACCGGGATCGGCATGGCCATCGTGGAAGCGATCGTTCATCAGCATAATGCCGAGATATTTCTGGAGAGCGAGATCGGAATAGGGACAACATTTCGAATTGTATTTCCCGCTAAAACCGGAGGATAGACGATATGATCACAAAAAAGAAACGGCGCCAATATCCGGTGGTTTACCGAAACAGGCAGTATCGTTTTCTAATGCTCAATTTGCTATACAGTGTGACGATTTGTGCGATAATGTTTGGATTTTTGTTCCTGCCGGAAATCTATCACATGCAGGATTCGACGACCAATCCGGCAATGAATGCGTACGCGGCAGACCGTGTCTTGATGTTGCATAGCCGGTTATGGCTGGTCGTCCTGGCAATTATATTCCTGTTCGCTTTACATTCTTTTTGCGTTTTTCTGACAATTATCGGCCCGCTGAAACGATTTCGGGATGCTCTTGAGAAATTGGGGCAGGGCGATCTGACGGTGCGGCTTTTTTTTCGAAAACGTGATTACCTTGACGAGGAAGGTGGTGTTTTTAACAGATCCGCCGAATTATTGTCCGACCGGATTGCAGATGCCCGGCATTCTGTGATGGCGATCCGGCAAGCCATGGATAAACTGAAGGAGGCTGTCGCTGCCATCCCGGAACCATCCAGTTATCCAGTCAAGAAAGCGTTGGATGAAATGCAGTCGCAACTGGATCAGGCCGATCAGTCGGCATTTTTTATCTTATCAAAACCGGATGGCGATTCTCCAAAACAACAATAAGGTCTATTGCGATCGCAAATCCGTCTGTAATGAATATCGGAAAGGCCTTACCTGCTTCGAAGGTTCGTGCCGGTTTGGCTTAACAGAACACCTGCGACAACGGTCGCAGCTGCCAGGCACTGGCCTGGATTCAGGCTTTCCCCAAGCAACGTCCATCCCATAACAACGGCGGTAACCGGAACAAGATTGATAAAGGCCGCTGCCCTCGTGGCTGAAATTTTACTCATTCCCCAGTTGTAGAGGCCAAAAGCACCCAAAGTTACGAAGGCGCCCAGAAAAAGGAGGGAAACGACAATCCGGGTATCCCAAACTTCGGATAGAGGTCCGGGCAGGAAAAATGCCCCCGGTAGAAAAAAGACCACCCCGGACAGCACCTGCAAAGATGTCAGCAGCCATGGATTGTAGCGATCCGACATTTTTTTCACGATGAGTATATTGGCGGCTGCACATGCCATGGCGCCGAATTCCAGAAAATTTCCCAGAAGTGAATTTTCGGCCGATCCGCCGGGACCTTCCATAAGTGACAGGCAGACGACACCGCTGATGGCTATGAACAGGCCGGTGATCGTCCGATGACCGACCGGTTCCGATAAAACCATCCAGGCACCAATGGCTACCAGCAGGGGCACGGCAGCGGAGATGACGCCGGCCTGGGATGAGGTGGTAAAACGCAGGGCGTAAGATTCCAGCAGGAAATAAAGGCAGGGTTGAAACAGCACCATGGGAACCAGCAGTTTCCAGTCTCCTGGGCGATACGCCGACAATTTCAGTCTGCCGGCGAAAGGCGCCAGAAGCATAAAGGCGATGATCATGCGGCACCAGATGACGGACCATGGACTGAGCACTTTCACACAAATACGCATGGCCACAAACGAACAGCCCCATAAAAGCACGGCTGCCAGAATAGCCGCGACGGGGACAATGGTTTTATACGGCTCAGAAAACGATCCTGGTTCTTTAACAGCTGCGATGTCTTTTGTATTTGCCATTTAATTTATGTTTCATAATTGTTTATGCAGTATCGTTACGGTGACGTATTGGAAAAAAAATCGATACAAAATCGGCACTTTTTTCACAATAAAAACTTTTGGGACCGATCGGCGAAACCCTGCCAGGAATCGAGGCGGTCGGCAGGCTCCACGCCTCGTTTTAGCTCAAGAAGCACATCGGCTACGTAGGATTTTTGGCGCATCCCGACCAGCACGGCAGTGACCCCGCTGGTGGAGCGGACAGCCCGCAGGGACTTCTGGCTCAGTGTTTCGGCCAGGGCCCATTGCTCATCGGCTTTGTCTACGGCAAAGTTTATTTGGCGGATTATTTTGGCTTCCGCCTCCGAATAGATGGAATCGACCGCATCCAGCGCGGTTTCAACCACCGTTTGGTGGGAATTCATCCAGGTGGGCAGGCGGTCGTTCGGTGACGGCTGCTGCTCCAGGAACATCATCACCCCCTGGACCCGGGGCAGGAGCATACCGGCCCTTGCCTGGCGCCAGTGCTCGTAAGATCCAAATGTTTTCCAGTGGTGTTTGAGGATGTCTCCGATGGCAAGCTGTTCTTTGATTCGTGCGGCCAATGCTGGCGGAAGATGTAACTCCGGCAGAATCCTCCGCCAGAAATGGGCCTCGGATTTGCCCACATCGCGGATTTTACGGATGATCGTGTTGGTGTCCTGACGGCGGGAAGCCTTCACTTCCGCTAGCCGTATCAGCCGTTTGCCGGTAAAAGCATTGAGGGGCCGATTGATCAGTACGACCATTTTCATTTGGTTGGCCAGGGAAAGTATGCTTTTGCCGTCCGGCTGGTTGTTTTCCAGAATAGCCCCGGTTTCAAAAAGATTGAACGGTAGCTGGATGGCACGGAAATGGTGATTTTCGGCAGTGGTTTCGGCGATTCGGCAGACTGCTGCAAGACTGGTAAATTCCGGATCCGATGATGCTGCGGGGAAAGTATTGGAACTGATGCCGTAGAAACGGATACGGCCGTCTTTACAGGCACCCTCTAAAAATTGGAAGGCGAGGGTGATCCGGCGGTAATACTCAACCCGGGCAGCATTGAGAGGCATATCGTTTTGGGCAGCCCAGTCGAGGTAGTACTCCGGATTGTGCAGCAGGTAGATATCGATGGTTTCCATCCCGAGACGCTCGAGGCTGCGGTTCATCTGATCGTCCAGGAACTCCGGGTGAATGCAGTGCTCGATGTTTTTTCCATACGGTACGGTATCGGGGAAAGGGTTTCCAGCAGCAGCACGCTCGCGGCCCAGGGCCAAGTTGGTTCCCTGCAGGTAGCCGACTTTGGAAACCACGATAATTTCATCCCTTTGAATCTTTCCGCAAGCAATACGCCTTTCCATCACTTGCCCAACCATGCTTTCCGAGCCGCCGTCTGCGTAGTTGGTGCTGGTATCGATCAGGTTTATACCGCTATCCAGTGCCATTGCCAGGGCAGCTTCATGTTTTCCGACACCGGCTGCCACCCGGTAGCACCCGAAGCCGGCGGCACTGGCAAGTAATCCGGTAGTCCCAGCAGGACTGCATGCAATATCCGTATATCGTTTTGTGTAGCGCGCGGTTCCTTCTGGTGTTGCATGCCCACGAATCATATGATCCTCCACGGAAACATGTCATTTGCCGCCCCCATGTTTGGAATGATATGGCTGGCATAAACGGCAGTAGATTCAAACTAAGTGGTAAATGGCATCTGTCAAGTCCCGGCAGGCATGACAATCATACCGATCGAATGGGGCTGGTTTAGGAGAAGGGAAGGTGGTTTATATGGTTGTCTGAAAACTGTCCGAATACCGGACATTTTTCAGACAACCATCGCAGGTGTTATCGGAGCCGGTATCCCTGAACGGCTTTGTTGTCGATATAGACGTTTACATACAGGTTCCCGAAGGAATCGATCCGTTGGATGTCGATGGGCCATACGATGACCGGCCAGTTTCCCGGTGTATTGTAAAGTATAGAGCTTTTTTTATTGGAGCGCCCCTTTTCATAGTTGGAAAAGCCGATTTGAATGGCGCTCCCCGGATCGACACGGTCGTAGAAATAGACAAAAACCACAAACTGCTTCTGTTTGCGGACAAGGGACTTGAATTCCGCCAGTTCGATGGCATTTTCCCGTACCGCCGGCAGGTTATCGAAACTGTTGGCGAATTGGTACGGGTTGGCATCAACGGTCTCCCTTGGCAGAATATAAATTTCGTGCAGCGGCTGCCGGGGGTAGACAATTTCGGTGGTCAGCTCCTCTATGTCTAGAATGCGTGCGTCATCTACCATGGCGGCGATTGTTTTTTTTCCGACAATGCCGTCCGGTGTTAGTCCGATGGCCTTTTGATATTCCATGGCCATATTTTTGAAGTCCGCTTTGGCTGTCTCACTTTTTAATCCTTTGGTGGACCGATAGCCGTCGGAAAGATTTTTGGTGATGGCCTTTTTTTCCGATGTGCTGGGGGCTACCGACGTGTAGACGATGCGGTTATAGCTCAGGTCAATTCTCTTGGCGGCATCCACAGCACGATCGAGTATCGACAGGATGCGAAGCCCGTTGTCCTCTGTTTTATCCTCCAGAATCAGCCAGTTATTTTGTCGAAATTGACTGTAGTCCGTTCTGTTGTTGAGCTGGATGCGGCTGTCGGGACCCGTGCGAACATAGGGAAACGATTCCATCAGGCCCAGCTTGGCCATATCGATCGTTATTACGGCCAAACGGGCGGAAGAATCGAGGGTCTGCGGATCGATAGGCGTGAAGGGCGGAGGCGTCTCTCCGGGAGTAGGATTGACGACATTTGTGATGGTCTGGCAGCCACCTATCAGGAGAACGATCACCAACGGAATAATATAAGACCATAATTTTGCCATCGCAGCTCCTTTACTTTATCATTAATGTCCGCTGAGGTAATGTTGGAGCATAAGGATTTGCATGAAATTCATGATGTCCTCGGGCTCGCGGTTTTTGCGATCTTTTTCCAGTGCTTTGCTGCCGCCCTGGCTTAAAATCACGAGATCCCGCAAGGCTCTCAGGTCTTCCGGATCAGCCACTTTTTTTTTCTCATGTACAGTGGGGTTGTCTCGCATGTGCTGATAAGCGCTGTTGATATGCTTGTCAATATTTTCAGGCTTTGACCATTTGTCGATCTTCTCGTTCAATTTTTCCACCGTGAGCCCTTTAATGCCGAACAGGCCCGGCTGTGGATATTTGACGGTAATGGGCTGATTCGCGCTTGTGTCCTTGACACTGCCGCCTCCGCCCCCACCTCTACCTCCAACGCTATGGGCCGAAACCAGCGGCATCGATACCGCAAAACTCAGGACGACAACCAGAATGGCTATTCCCACGATTTTCATAAACGACCTCCTGGAAGATAGGGTAAATGTTAGATGAAACAGTAATCCGTAAACAAAGAGAAGTTACCTGTAGTAGAAAACGGTTGTGCGGTACAAAGGCACGGCATTTAGTCAAACACTTGATATATAACTATAAAATAACCATTGCGTCAAGAGTATTGTTACAGTGACCGGCAATAGTTCGGTTTTACCCCGCTGGTCTTACGGAGGTGGGGATCAACACGTGATCGGTCAGGCGTTCAGGGAACGCGGCAGGTTCTCAACGAACAGCTTGATTTCATTTCGCACGCGCCGGTAGATATCCAGAATTTCTTTTTCGGATGCGGCGCTCCGGGCCAGTGTGGGCGGGTCGTCAAAACCATGGTGAGTGATCTTTGTTTTTGCTGGAAAAAACGGACAGTTCCTGTCGGCATGACCGCACAGGGTGACCACGTAGTCGAAATCAATGTCCGGCAGTTGGTCGGTAGTTTTGCTATGCTGGCTGGAAATGTCGACGCCGGCCTCACGCATGACCTGGACGGCTCTTGGGTTCATTCCATGGGTTTCGATGCCGGCCGAGTATGCCTCGAATCTGTTTGATTGTAACGCTGTTACGAACCCTTCCGCCATCTGGCTCCTGCACGAATTGCCGGTACAGAGGAACAGTATCTTTGTTTTTTGAGTCATCAGCTTCTCCCTCCGGTGGGACTGTCTGCTTGAGTTGAGAGCAGGTATTGATGTATAGACTTCATAGCCAAAAATCAATACTGCTGAGCCTGCTGGAAACGGGTTGCCGGACGGAATTTGTCGGCCGACCGGTGGCCAGTCAGGTCAATTCACCGGGCTGTGATGATCCGTCCAACATTCGCCCTCTCACGCAGATAGGGCTGTTTGACCGATAGCCGGGTGATGAAAATGCATGTTAATCAGGTATAGCAACGCTGCCATACCAAGACGAAAGGAGGACTGGCGTGTCCGAGCCTACACGGGTAACTGATCCACTATACGCTTATATGGCGGCAATGTCGCCGGTAGAAGATGAGATCCTGGCCGAATTGAAGGCCGAAACGGCCAAAATGCCGGAAAAGAGCATGCAGATTTCCCACAACCAGGGTCGTTTCATGGACCTGGTCATCCGTGCTGCCGGTGCCGTGAATACCATCGAAATCGGTGTGTTTACAGGGTACAGCACCCTGGTAACCGCCCGTGCTCTGCCGGAGAAAGGCCGCGTGACCGCGATTGACCGGGATCCGGTTTGGACCGATGTGGCCTGCCGGTACTGGGAACGGGCCGGTATCCGCCATAAAATCGATCTGGTGATTGGCGATGCGGTGAACACGCTCGAATCCCTGGAGGAGGGTGGAGGCGCCGAAAGATATGATTTCGCTTTTATCGATGCGGATAAACGGGAATATAATTTGTATTACGAGTGCTGTCTCCGGCTATTGCGGCCAGGGGGGCTGATCATGATGGACAACGCTTTCTGGTACGGGTATGTAACCGACCCGGGCACCACCGACCCGGATACGGTGGCCATCCACCGGCTGAACCGGAAGATTTCTCTCGATTCGCGGGTTACGGCCTATCTGGCACCGGTGGGAGACGGAATCTACCTGGCGGTCAAAAAATGATCCGGATGATCGTGAAACCACCTGTGGCAATCTCCCCGTTCACCATAAGGGGCTAGGTTTTAGATCGTGCTACCGGCGGATGGCGACTTTGCCGGCCAGGTACGCCTTGACGGCATCCACCGGGACCTCCCTCCGGTGAAAGATGCCGGCTGCCAGCGCCGATTCTGCTTTGGTATCGGTAAATACTTCCAGAAAATGCTCCACAGACCCGGCCCCGCTGGAAGCGATTACAGGAATGGACACAGCATTTTTCACGGCATTGATCAATTCCAGATCGAACCCGGAATTGGTGCCGTCTTTGTCG
>CAZKYZ010000049.1:0-5160 GCA_964557055.1 uncultured Desulfobacterales bacterium | reverse complement strand
TTGAGCAGGATTTCCCCGGCACCTAACTCTTCACAGGCCCCGGCCAGAGAAACGGCATCCAGGTCTCTGCCTTCGCGGCCCCCCTGAATGGTGCACTGATACCAGCAGTATCCTTCCCCGTTGGGTCCCCGGGTTTTGGTCCGGATGACGTGGTGATCGACACTGTCCGGTGACGCCACATAGACCCGCCTCGGATCGATGGAGATTACCACCGCCTGGTTGCCGTACACCTGGGAGATCTGCTCAATAGAGCTTTTGCCTGTTTTGATGCCTGTTTTCAGGTAGTTTTCCGCGATCAGGACGGCGTCACTGCCGATGGATATCTTGTCCGCCCCGGAGCGAAAATATTCGGCGGCCACTTCCAGGGCTGAATAAGTTCGGCCGTTTTTGTCCGTGAAGTCGCGGATGCCGCCCCCGATGGTGAGCGGAACGAAAACATTCTGTGATGTCTGTTTCAATACCGCCAGCATGGGCATGTCTTCCAGAGGAAAATCCCGAAAACCGGTAATGTTCAGGAAGGTGATTTCATCGGCCCCCTCCTCGTAGTACCGGCGGGCCAGTTCCACCGGTTTGCCCAGGTTGCGCACCGCACCTTTTTTCTCGCGGACATCGTACTGATCTCCCTTGGTGACGACAAGGTCGCCCTGATCGTTGGTGCGTACATCCAGACAGGCAATGATACGCTTGGCCAGGGTGGTCGTCGACTGGATATCGGCGGGTATCGTTGCGGCACGTGCGGAGTCCAGGAAGTTTTCCAGCAGCGACAGCCCGTTCCGCGAACTTTTTTCCGGGTGAAACTGGGTGGCCGTAACCGATCCCGTTTCGATACCGCTGACAAAGCGGGTGCCGTAGTCCGTCGTGGTCAGGATCACGGATTCGTCTTCCGGTACGATATGATAGGAGTGCACGAAATAAAACTTTTCGTTGCCCGTCATACCGTTGAATATGCGTGACGGTTTGTGAATGGAAATGCCGTTCCAGCCGATATGGGGTATGGAAAGGTCGATGCTAAAGCGTCGGACGGCTCCTTTCAGAAAACCGATACCCGGTTCGTCGGGGGCTTCTTCACTCGATTCGAAAAGGGCCTGCATGCCGAGGCAGATACCAAAAAACGGCCGGTCCGCCTGGAGGTATTCCAGCAGGGGCTTTGTAAAATTTTTGCGGTTGAGGATGCGCATCATGCTGCCGAAGCTGCCGACACCCGGGAACACCAGCCTTTCCGCCGAGAGGATGTCCTCCGGTCTGGAAACCACCGAGACGGATTCTCCCAGTTTTTCAATGGCATTGATGACGCTGCGTACGTTGCCGGCGCCGTAATCCAGTAATGTAATCATGCGAATGACTCCCGGAGGGTCCCAAATTTAGAAAACTGCTGATACGGATGGAACCCTATACTTAACCACAGCGTACACAGAGATTGCAGCGGTGAAAGGCCTTCACTGGTTTCACTTTGTATTCTATGGCCGTTATTGCGATACGATTGTTTTCAAATGGGTGAATTTTGTTACCACAAAGATGGTTTCCATATACCACCACCGGCATTTGGACAAGAAAAAAAAATACATTCCTGCGGATTGACAGTTATGCGGTGGATTTGATAGCGTCTTTACAAAAGGGTATGCGCAAACAGGCGGCTTGTTTTGTCGACAAACCCATGGGCTGCGGAGGGGCGTGCAATGGCGGATAACAAGAAAATTTGGCGCGGAATGATTTCATCGGACTGGAGCGAATGCCTGGCTCCCTGCGGGCCGTTTGACTGCATCGCATACACTTACCCGGAACTGGCCGATCGCCTGAAGGCCATATTTCGACAATACACCGGAAATGACATCTCCCTCGGGGAGGCCGTTGCCCGGTTGACGAAATTCCTGCCGGAATCGATTCAGCCGCAACAGATGGACGCATACCTGCAAGCCTCTTTTGGTGCCTATACCGGAGTGGCGGAATTGATCCGCTGGTGTCGGGATAACGACATCCTGTTCATGATCAACACCACCGGCATGATCGGTTATTTTCAGCGGGTTTTTGCCGGCGGGTTTTTGCCGGCGGTGAATATTCTTTCGGCCCATCCCATGGTTCAATACCCGGAGGCTGGCGATGGCCCTGCGCTTATGATTCCGCTTTGCGAAATTGGCGACAAGGCGGTGAATACGGCCAAAGCTGCGGCTGCTTTCGGTATACCTTTAGACCGCATTGTGGTGATGGGGGATTCCGGCGGTGACGGCCCCCATTTTCAGTGGGGGGCTGAAAACGGCGCCCTGCTGGTGGGAAGCATGACAAAGCCCTCCCTGATGGGCTACTGCCGGAAAACGGGCATCCACATCGATGTTTCCTTCGGGGTGTCCTGTTCCCCCGGGGATACCAGACAGCCAGCAGCGCAGATGGCTGCCGATTTCATGGATCTGGCACCGGTCATTTCTTCTTTTCTGATTTGATATTCAGCAGCACCTGGTTGGATGAAAAATGATGGTTAATTGAATCGCACCTGGTTGTTTGTCAATCGAGTAGGCCTTCGGCAGGTATTATACTACTTCCATTTTCTCAGTCTCCCCGGTGGAGTGTGGAAACCAATGTTGTTTCGGAACCATGTGAGTATTTCCGGAGCGCGTCGGATCAGAGCTGTGGCGGGTCTGGCTCTGTACGGGCGACTTCCGTGATGCGGCCGGCATATCGTTGTGGCTCGTGGCGTATACAATGCCCATCCGGTTATTCGGTACCAATCGTGCGGTCGGGGATGCAATACCGTTTTTGCCCTTCCCGGATATAGCAGGTATCCCCTTCGTATTCCATCCAGCGGGACATTTTGAGCAGGCACCGTTCCGTGAATTTGATACAATTGTCATCGCAATTCGCAAACAGGCTGTCGTTTTTTATATAAAGATTTCCGTATTGCAGTGTCACTTGGGATCCGGTGTTGAGGATCAGAATGGCGGGTGTTCCCGTTCGTATGTCCGTTACGAATAAGGCGGTATCTTCGCAGTGAAAATACACTTTTTCGATACGGCCTTCTTTTTCATGGCAGACAAAAAAGCCGCCATCATCCTTGTCGATGGCGGTATTGAAATAATCGATAATTTTTTTTTGCTCGAATCTGCCGTGCCGGTTGCACCAGCGGCCCCGCCCGTCCATCCAGAACACGGCGTTTTCTTTGGGTATGACAACCATATCTGGTGTATTGACAGCCATGTTAAAAATGGTAAACGCTCATTCTGGGCTATGCCCAGGATATCAGCGCCATCCCCAACACCAGCGTCATAATTCCAAAAAACCGGTACGTCTGGTCGGAAGCATCGTTCAGGTACAGGTTGATCATCTTCTCGTAGGCGTTACCCGGATTGACCAGGAATATGCCCCCTTTGGCTATGGCAAGGATGCCCAATACGGCGACAAATGCGGTACTATTGGTGGAAAAGGCGGCTATGACCAGAAGAATCCCGGCGACCAGCGCGATTGAAGCTGCAACAACCCGCCCCACCTTGTCCAGAAATTGCTTCATTTTTTTGCGATACTCTTCCGTGTACAGAATCATGAAACAGCCAGAAGAAATCCAGATGACAGCCAGCAGGTAAAGAATCCACTTCATATCCACCTCCGTGTGTTGTTGTGGGTTTTTTTCGATTCAAATGGTAATTACCAGAAAAACAGCCTTTGATTCAAGAGCAATTTCAGGATACAATGGCCGAAGTGTCTCGCTCGCAAACTGGAGATGAGGGAAATAAACCGGCAGGATCGTTTCAAAGCGATGATTTTCAGGCGGGATACCGGGATAGGCAGGATTTCCGGGTTATCGCCAGTATACGCAGGATTCATGCGCATTCATAGAGAAGAAAAAGGAATTCAATTATGCCCCTTTCCGGAACCGATTTGGAAACACTGCTGACGCACCTGCGAAACCTGTACCAGGAAAAACTGCCATTCAACCGGATACTGGGCCTCACCGTGCGGGAACTGACCACCGACAGCGTAACGGTTGCCTTCGAGATGAAACCGGAACTGATCGGCAATTATGTTCAAAAAACTCTTCACGGAGGTGTGGTTTCTTCCACCCTGGACGCCACCGGCGGACTGATTGCCTCCGCCAGTATGATCCCCCGGATTGAGGGGCGGGAGGTGGAAGAAATCCGGGAACGGTTTTCCAGGGTCGGCACCATCGATCTGCGTGTAGACTATCTGCGGCCTGGTCGTGGCAAGTCTTTCCTGGCGAGCGGCAGTGTCATGCGCACCGGCCGCAAGGTGGCCGTCACCAGAATGGAACTGGTCAACGATGACGGCATTCTCATCGCCGTGGGAACCGGAACCTATCTGGTAGGATAACGAAAGTTTACGGATCTATAACCCAAAAGAAGGTTTATCTATCACGAGTGTTTTAATCCCATGTGTTTTTGGAGTGTTGGAGCACTGGAGTGATGGGAAGAACATTTAAAAAAACACTCCAATATTCCATTACCCCAAAACTCCGAAATTACGAAACATAGAAAAGTCGATTGCCTGAATGACTTTTTATTGGTTATCGTTCCGAAAGTTTATATCCCGGTTTTCTTCAGCTTCTGGATAAATTTTTTCCTTGCCGCTTCGTCGGGCTTGATGTGCTCTTTGACGGCCTTCCAGGCGGGGGAGCAGTTCTTATAGTCAACCGCGACGATGGTGTGGATGGCCTCATCCACGGCCTTCTTGTTTTTCGGTGTGACAAAGATGCCGGCTTCGTCCAGGACGTCTTTCATGTGCCTGAAGTAACAGCTCATTATGGTTTCCTCCTTTTGGCTGCTTGTTTCTGATCTGGTTTCGTACTATTATGCCCCAAGAACGCCGAAAATTCAATTTAACAGAGACAAAAGCGCTCATTTATAGCAAATCGGAAATCATTTATATTGTGATAGCCATTTCTTCGCACGCGCATTTGAAATATGGTACCGTGAAATGGCTGTAGAGCAAAAACGGGATACATTCTGTTTTCTGTGATTTCTGTGTACGCTGTGATTCAGGAAACAATTCCAAGGATGCAACCACATGCCCATTTAAGAACGTGTAGAGCCTTACCCGAAATAAAGGAAAATTCATGACTGCTAAACGAAAAAAAAGCAAACGCAGGCTCCTTCCGATCGTCTTTGCCGCCATCGTGGTGCTTCTGGCCATACCGTACTACGCTTTCGACCAGGAATC
>CAZKYZ010000048.1:0-14368 GCA_964557055.1 uncultured Desulfobacterales bacterium | reverse complement strand
ACTTGTGCCACAGGGGTTTTCGTATCTACCGGAAACTGATCGACCGATATAAACCGGACTATTTTATTCATGGTCATATCCATCGGGCATTTGCAGATTCATCCGAAAGAATAACCGCCATCGACAATACAAAGGTTGTGAACAGCTATGGGTTTTTCATTTTTCAAATCGAAGGGAAACGGACCGGCCGCAACAGGCTTCTTTTCCCGTAAGCGGCGTGACGAACCGGAAGCGGTAAAAAATTTCGGGGAAAAACAGGAAAAAGAGGCCGCTTTTGATGCCCGAGCCCGGGGAATACGGACGGTTGCCATGAACCAGATCGTCGGGAGCGTCGGCCGCTACATGGATTTCGACAAACAATTCCGGTTTAAGGGACATCTGCCTTCGGAGCGGCTCGAACGGATTAAAAAAGCCATGCGTGAAGGGGAACCGCTGCCGCCGGTAAAGCTATACCAGATCCAGGATGAATACTACGTCCTGGACGGAAACCACCGGATTGCGGCAGCCAAGGAGATGGGCCACGATGATATCCTGGCCAAAATCGTTGAGTTTGTCCCGTCCAAGGACAGCCTGGAAAATGTTTTGTACCGGGAACGGGCGGAGTTCACAGACAGGACCCGGCTAACCCGGGAACTTAAACTGACGGAAGTGGGTGGATATGCCCGGCTGCTCCACCAGATCGAGGAGCACCGGCGCTATCTTCAGAAGGAAAACCCGGATACGACTTTTGAAGCTGCCGCTTCAGACTGGTACCGGACCATTTACCGCCCGTTGGCGGCCATTATTCGGAAAGGCGGTCTGGCGGGATCTTTCCCCACAAGAACCGAAGCAGATCTGTATGTTTACATTTCCGTATACCAGTGGGAGGAAGGACGTCGCCGCACCTACGGTATTGGGATCGACCGGTTGATACCCAAAGATATGGAGGAATTCAGGAAAAAAATGATAGAAACCAAAGAATCGGATTATCCGGAGATGACCCGAGGGATAACGGTGTTCGTTCTGATAAATGTCCAGGGGAAAAAGGAAGACAGAATCATTGAAAAACTGTCCGAATTTGATGAAATACAGGAGATTCATTCGGTCCACGGCGATGTTGATCTGCTGGTGAAAATTGTCCTGACACGCAGTCTGTTGAGTTCGGATGCAGAGATGATCTCGCAGTTCGTCCACAAGAAGATTCGCCAGATTCCCGGAATCATCAGCACCAAAACGCTTATTCCCGGGTTTTCCAGGGTGAAAGAGAACACCTCCGCCCCGGTCGGCTAACCGACCGGTGGCTGCAGGCTGTCGCGACAGGGGCTTCAGATAGTTTATCTACGATTGTGGATTCCGGGAGGTCAACATGCTTTCAAAACAGTTCCGAACCGGTATTTTACTGCTTGCCGCTGCTTTTTTTCTCATCCCTCCGTCTCTACCCTTTGCGGAAACAAAGAAGGAATCTTTCATCAAGAAGGAAGCAAAAAAGGTTCGACAGGGAGATTATACGCCGGATGATATTGAACGCTGGGAAAGATGGCTGCAGGAGGCGGCATCAAAAAAAAAACGGCCCCAGGTTGCCCTGTGCAACAACGTTTTGGGAGTTTTACACCTGTTTGAGGGTGATCCCGAAAAGGCCCGTTCCTACCTTGAAACAGCCGTGGAACTGGATACCAGATACAACCAGAAAAAAGAATTGACCAGGGACTATTTCTGGCTGGCGGCGGCCCTGCGCAATATGGGTCTTTTTGCGGAGGCCCAGTCAAGTGTCCTTCGTTCCATCGAGCTGGCCCGGCAAGGGGGGGAGGCCTCCATGGAGGGCAAAGGCAACCTGATGCTGGCGGACATTCTGAAGATCCGCGGTAAATATGCGGATGCGGCCGGAAAACTGGAACAGGTCCTTTATGTTGCCGAAGCGACCAACGATGACGGATTGAAAGCCGCCTGTTTGAAAGACCTGGGCAACATTTACAGCAAGCAGGGAAGCCTGGACAAGGCTGAACGATACTTGCAGCAAGCGTTACAACTGGCCCTGGCCCAAGATCCGCAAGGCAAGACGGTGGCGGCGATTCTGTCCGGCCTGGGCGACAACTGCGCCCGGCGGAAAGAATATGACTGTGCCGTTTCCAGCTACGAAAAATCCCTGAAGATAATAGAAAATCAAAAGACCAAAAAAGGGCTGATCAAGCTCGTTTACAAGCTTGGGATAGCCCGCCTGAAAACAGCAGATGCCGAACAGGGGATCCGTGATCTCACCAGGGCCTACGAAATGGCCCTGGCCGGAGGCATGCCGGGGATTGTGGCGGCGATTGCCAAGACAACCGCCCAGGTCCTGGGCCGTAAAGAGGACTGGAACGGCGCCCTTGCGAAAACAGACGAGGCCATCAGCATCTTTACCCGGATCGACCTTCCTTCCGAACTGCAGGAATGCTACCATATGAAAGGTGTTTTCCTGGAGAAAACCGGTGCTTTCCAAGAGGCGGAGGACAACTACAAAAAATCCGTTGCCCTGCTGGAAGACATCCGGGAGGATCTGGCCGGCGGGGAAGAAGATATCAGCGCCTATATGGAGAAACAGGGGAATGTCTATCAACACCTGATCGCCCTCCTGCTGAAACAGGGCAGGACCGGGGAAGCCCTGGATTACATCGAACGCAGCCGGATGAAAAAGCTGCGCGACCAATTCGACATTCTCAATCCGGTCCTGCAGGTAAAGGGCGCCGACAAGGCCCGTGAACGCGAAAACGAGATCAGAGAGCAGATCGCCGCCGCACGGGTGGAACTGTCCGAGGAGCACGAAAAGCCGGGCGAAGAAAAAAACACAAAGAAGATTGCCCAGCTGGAGAAGACGCTGGGTGAAAAAAAACAGGAGTATATCGAGTACATCAACGATTTGCGGGAAACGTTTCCGGACATGGCCTCCCTGCTGGCCATCCAGCCGGACAACCTTGTTGACCTGCAGGGGCTGCTGCCGGACAATGTCGCTATCCTCCAGTACCTCATTATGGACGACCAGGTCTATATTTTCCTGGTTACCGCCACGTCGCTGATCTACAGGAGCAAGCCGGTTGAACGGGCATATCTGGAAGAAAAGATCGACTATCTGAGAAGCCTGGTCATGAATCCGCAGATCGCCCTGACTGTCGGACCACTGGAAGCCAGAACGCTGAAGCCAATGGATCCCGGCAAGCAGGAGTTTCAGAAGTTGTTCATTCAGCCGTTTATGGAGGCTTCCGCAGAATTGTACCAGCTGCTGATCGAGCCGATCGCTGCGGAAAGCGCCGGTTATGAAACTCTCGGTATCATTCCCAACGGGAAACTTCACCTGCTGCCGTTCCAGGCGCTTGGTAAACCGGACGGGAACGGTGAATTCCACTTTCTGCTGGAAGAGCAGGCCATATTTTACCTCAACAGCCAATCGATTTTGAAGTTTGCCGGGAAACAGGCCCGCAGCATCGGAGATTCCAGCCGGCTCGTCGCCTTCGGGAATCCGGACAACTCGCTCCGGTATGCAGAGGCAGAAGTGACCATGATCCAGGGAATTTTCAGTGATACGGCCGCCTACGTCCAGGAGGATGCCTCGGAAGACAGAATAAAAACCGGAATTGATGGGTTCAATATCCTTCATCTGGCGACTCACGGGAAAATGTCCGGCAATATCAAGGAATCGTTCATCCTCCTGGCCGGGTCCCCGGACGGCAGGGAAGACGGGCAGCTGTATTTACGCGAAATCTGGGGGCTGCCTCTGGCAGGTTTTCAACTGGTTACCCTTTCGGCCTGTGAAACGGCCCTGGGGCGGGAAGCTTCCGGCGATATCATGGTAAGCCTGGAAACGGCTTTTTTACGGGCGGGAACACCGGCCATATTGGCCACCCTGTGGGAGGTCGATGACCAGGCCACCGGAATCATGATGCAGGCCTTCTATCGGAAATTGACCCGGCAGGGCAAAGCACGGGCGCTTCGCGAGGCACAGCTGGCCCTGATGAACGACAACCGGTTTGCCTATCCGTTTTTCTGGGCACCCTTTATACTGGTAGGTGATTGGCGTTGAATAACGAAGGATGGTTTTGGTTTTTATGCAACGATAGAGGAGACACATTATGGGAATGATGGGTAAAGTGCTGTTGGTGTCGGCGGTAATTATCTGCAGTGCGGTTCCACAAGCCAGGGGAGCCGACGCCATGGCCATTGCCGGCTCTGTTTCCGGTGAAGCGAAGTTCCAGCAGTCCGAAGCCGGAGAACTGCTGCCTGTGTCGGTTGGCCAGCAGTTTTTTATAGGGGACATAATCTACACATTTGCCGGCGGGCGGGTGACGCTGGTTTTTTCCGATGGGAACGTTTATTCCATTCATCCGGACAGCCGGCTTTCCCTCGCGATGGTTCCGGGTGCCGGTCAAAGCTCGACGCTGTCATCACTGACGGGAAAGATTACAGGGGGGCTGAAGGATATGTTTGCGGCTTCGGGAAAGCGCGAATCGCTTACGGCGGTACCCGGTTTCCGTAAACCCGCCGCCCAAAAAGGCGAATCGGAAAAGATGCGCATCTTGTACCCGCGAAACAGCATGATAATGGAAAAAAGGCCGGAAATCCGGTGGAAAGGTTCGGCGGACGGTGTAACCGTCACATTGACCCTGAAAGAACCGCTTGGCAAGATCTGGACGCTTGCGGCCACCGGTTCAGCGGTGCCATACCCGGCGAACCAACCGGGGCTGGCGCAGGGGCAGACCTATTTTTTAAAAATCGAGAATCCTTCGGGAACGGCCGTATCGGAAGAAGTTTATTTCAGCCTACTGGGTGAGAAAGAGGACCAAGAGGTAAAGGGCACTGCTGAAAAACTGAAAGACTACCGCAAATCACATCCAAAAGATACGACCGCCTCGGTGCTGCTAACCGAGCTGTACCTTAATAAACGGCTTTTCCACCAGGCGCTGGCGGAATTAGATACCCTGCAGAAGGATCCATCCGCCGAGGTGTATGCGCTCAAAAAAAAGCGCATGATCTACCGTGAAATCGGCCTGTGGGAGGAATGGGAAAGCGTCGGGCGCGATCTGGCGGCAGTCGAATCCGGTTGACATCCATGAAATCGAATCCTTCCCCAAAAAAATCCGGAAAGCGATCCGTTCTGGAAATTACCGGCGGTGTTGCGGTTACATTCGTTGTTTTTGCGCTGTTTCTCACCGGGGCATTCCAGTTTCTGGAGCTGAAATCGATTGACTGGCGATTTGAAATCCGGGGGGAAAGTACTGCCGATCCGTCCATTGTCATTGTAGCCATCGATGAAGCCTCCTTTTCCGATCTCAACCTGAAGTGGCCCTGGCCCCGGGATCTGTTGGCATCAATCGTAGACAGGCTTTCAGAAGAGAATGCCGCTGTTATTGGTATCGATATCATTATGAGTGAACCATTTCCCGGCAAGCAGGACGAAACACTTGCCAAAGCCGCCGGAAGGGCCGGCAACGTTTATTTTTCCTCGAAATTCGAACAGGTTCATCGACGCATGGACTGGCAGGGCAAAGAGATCGAGATTCGTGAAGAGGTCCTCAAGGGGCCTGTCCCCGTTATTGCACAATCCGGGGCGGTGGGATACCTGAATCTGCCACAGGACAATGACGGGTTTGTGCGTCGCTTTACGCCGATCCGGGAGTTTCAGGAATACCGCTACACCTCCTTTGGCCTGAAAATCGCTCTTCGGGCCGCAGGTATCGAATTGAACGATATCCGCTATACGCCTTTTAGCCGGCTGACAGCCGGCCAGTACAGCGTTCCGTTGAACCGGTATGATTCGGCTTTTATCAATTTTGCCGGCCCCCATGGAAAGTTCAGGACAATTTCTTTTTCCAATGTGCTGGCCGGCGAATATCCGGTTGGTTTTTTTCGCGATTCCGTGGTGTTGATCGGCTCGGCCTTCCGGGATTCCCACGATTATTTTTCCACGCCCTTTATGAAAACGCCCCAAAAGGGCAGCTTGCCTCTTTATGGAGTCGAGGTTCACGCCAATGTGATCAATACGTTTATACACAACCGGTTTTTTAGACAGATACCTCAGGGCGTAACCGGGGGGATCGTTCTTTTATTCGGGTTGCTGGCCACCGTCATCGGGGTACTGCCGTCTCCGGGTAAGGGGATTGCCTGTATGGCATCAATCCTTGTGCTGTGGACCGGGGCGGCGGTCTGGCTGTTTTCCAGGGATATGCTGGTTCCCCTGGCTGCCCCTCTGGTTTCCGGGTCGGTTGTATTTGTTGCCCTGGTCGCCATCCGCTATTTCGCCGAAGAGAAGGAAAAGCGCCGGATTCGTGATATTTTTCAAAAGTATGTCTCACCGGAGGTTGTCGCCAAACTGATCCGCAACCCGGCAGCTGTCCAACTGGGGGGTGAAGAAAAGGTCCTGTCCGTCCTTTTTTCTGACCTGGAGGGGTTTACTTCCCATTCGGAACAGCTGTCTCCCAAAGAAATGGTACTTCTCCTGAGCGAATATTACACGGAGATGACCGACCAGGTGTTCGCCAACGAGGGTATGCTAAAGGAGTACGTGGGAGATGAAATGATGGCGATTTTCGGCGCTCCGGTTGTACTGGACAACCATGCTTTGGCGGCCTGCCGATCTGCACTGGCCATGCGGGACCGCCTTGCCGATATGCGCCGGGACTGGGCTGCCAGGGGGTGTCCCCAGCTGCGAGCCAGAACAGGGATCAATTCGGGGCCCATGCTGGTGGGCAATATGGGTTCCCGGTACCGGTTTTCTTACGGCGTGATGGGCGACCAGGTGAACCTGGCATCCCGGCTGGAGGGGTTGAACAAAGAATACGCAACCACGATACTCATCAGTGAAAGCACTGCCGCCATGGTGGCGGATGATATCGTCTTGCGGGAAGTGGACAGGGTCCGTGTAAAGGGCCGGCTGCAAACCATTCGCATTTACGAACCACTGGCCGAAGCATCCGCCGCCATATCCGCAAGCCATCGAAAAGCCATTCAATCCTATGAAAAAGGTCTGCGTGCCTATCGGCAACAGAAATGGGATGAGGCTGCTGCCGAATTTAGAGAGACCCTGAACACCTTCCCGGACGACGGACCTGCGCGGGTAATGAGCAGCCGGTGCAGCGGGTTCCGGGAAAACCCGCCGCCGAAAGATTGGGATGGCGTGTTTCAGCAGTTGACGAAATAAACAGGGACAGGGGTAAGCCGATGAAACAGGAAAATCTTCAGGAAAAAATATCCGCATTGGAAACGGATCTGGCGGCCGGCAGGATTCAGAGCCGGCTGCTGCAGGAATTCGTGACCTGGGCGGACCAGGGCGAAGACCCGGAGATACTGCGTTCCGTACTGCAGAGTACGCTCGCCGCCGCCGCCAATCTGGCCGGGGCGCAGAAAGGGAGCCTGTTCCTTCTGGATGAGCAGGGCCGGGTGACCGACAGTATCCTTTCCCGGCAGGATGTCTCGGAGGCGCAACGCCGCAAATTGATCGGGAAGGTTTTTGACAAGGGGTTGGCCGGCTGGGTAAACCGTCACCGGGAAATCGGACTGATTCGCGACACCGAGGAGGACGACAGGTGGCTGACGCTTCCCGACCAGCCGTATTCGGTGCGGTCGGCACTGGCCGTTCCCATCGCCTCGCGGGGCAACCGGCTGCTGGCCATCTTGATCCTGCTGCACGCAAAAGCCAAACGGTTTGACGAACAAACCGCGCGGATGATGAAAAGCACCGCTGCCCAGATTTCCGTGGTGCTGGAAAATGTGCAGCTGTACGCCCGGCTGGAAGCGTCCATGAAAGACCTCGATAAAGCCAAAACGGCTGCCGAAAGCTATTCCCGGGCCCTCGACCGGGAACTGCAAAAGGGCCGTAAAATTCAGGATGACTTTCTGCCCGATGTCATACCGCAGCCGGAAGGGTGGCATATCTGCGCTCATTTTGATCCGGCCTTGCAGGTATCCGGGGATTTTTATGATGTGTTTGCGCTTCCCGAGGGGCATGTGGCGCTGGTAATCGCGGATGTATGTGACAAAGGCGTGGGCTCCGCCCTTTTTATGGCCCTGTTCCGCAGTTTGATGCGGATATTCTCCGGGCACACCCTGGTTTCCGGGGGAGGGACCGGAAGGGGATGGTCCCCGGACCTGGCCCTTGATGCGGTTGCACAGGCCAATGACTATATCCTGGACAATCACGGGGAGGAGGGGATGTTCGCCACCATGTTTTTCGGTGTGCTGAATCCGGAAACGGGAACCCTGCGGTATATCAATGCCGGTCACGAACCTCCGTTTGTGGTGCGGGACAGGCGGGTGGACAGGTTGCTCAAGGCCAGCGGCCCTTCGGTCGGGCTGATGCCGGGTATTGCCTACCGGAAAAACAAAACGGTTTTTGAGAAAGGCGATATTTTCTTCGGGTATACGGACGGCGTTTCCGAGGCCATGTCTCCGGACGGGGAGCTGTTTACCAAGGCCCGGCTGGAAGCGCTGGCGGCCGGACCCACGGACGATGCCGTAATGATGATGCAGGAAATTCGAGATGGTCTGGCCAGGCATGTGGCCGGGGCACCCCAGAGCGATGACATCACCATTCTGATTGCCGGGAGATTACCCGATATTTTGTAACCTGCAAATTGTATAATTTTTTCGTTCTCAGCTGCACCGCTGACGTTTTTCACCAGCCTGTTCATCCTTCCGAAACTGTGTTATAAAATAATGTTTATCCACAATCGGCATTTCGGCTCTTTTGAAATAATGGCTCGGCCATTCAAGCTTTTTCGCCACAGCCTCCTCGGTTATACACCATAGCAGGCACTTGTTTCGGGGCGCTTACGGCTTTAAAATCGCGGCGCCCTGCCTGGACCCGAAACCTGCCATTTGTGGACGGACACGAATTCGCGGATATTGATGTAAACCATCTCAACCCCAAACGAAAGAGAGTGTTATGGACAACGAAAACCAGATTGATTTCAGCGTAGACAAGATGAATCTATACCGGGAGGAAGGATACTCCGATTTGAAGGTGGCATCCATACGGAAGCTGATTCCCATACATCCGGACGGTTCCCAGGACAAAAGCCGCACGGAAATTTTTATCGGCAACACCCAGCTGATGTCTCCGGAAGGCCCCATTCCGCTGCAGGCAGTGATCCCGGCCAATACTTTTGAGGAAGCCATGGACGCCTTCCCGGCAGCCATGAAAAAGGCCATGGAAGAAATGATTGTAAATATCCGCAAGATGCAGGAACAGCAGGAACAGCAGCAACAGCAAGAGAAAGACGAATCGAGGATTATTGTCCCCGGGCGGTAAACCCTATAGCGGCATAAAAAACCTGGCCAAGAGCGTTAAAAAAGCGATATTGCTTACCGGGTTTCCGCGATCATTTTTTCCAACCGGGCCCGGATACCGTCGATTTCATTCCGTTTTTCTGTGGTGAAGCGATGGTATGATTCACCGGCGTGGCAGGGAAAGGCCACTGTGCAGGCAAACGGGCGCTGCTCGAAGGAAAAAGAACATCCGTTTGATTGAAGCAACGGGCACTGGAACCGGGTCGCTTCGGAGTCACGCAGGATCCTCAGGATCCTGGTTGTTTCCGGTGCAGGCATCCGGCAAACAGCGATCAGAAAGTCCGTTACGGTCAGATCTTTTGGAAAATGCCATCGGCAGCAATCACCCCGGCAGTCGGGGATGGAAGTCTTGCAGGCCTTGGAAATACCGAGTTCCACAGCCCGGGCCTCGATTTCTGATCGAATCCGGTTGAATAGAAGGACGGTTGTCAGAAATTCCCCATGAGTTTCGCTGCGCATGGACTTCCAGATACGAATGGCTGCAGATAGATCCCGGCTCATCTGCTGCTGAAACCACTGTTTTGCGGCTGCTCGATTTTGCGGTGTGGTCAGGTCCATGGCTCTGCCTGTCATTTATGGCCGAATGAATCCAGGTATCATACCCATTCGGCGGGTGATTGCAACACCAACCGTGAACCGGTGAGAAAAACATGAAAGCCGACCTTATCCTCTATAACGGGAACCTTCGCACCCAGGATTCAGCATGCCCCCGGGCGGAAGCTGTGGCAATGGCTGCCGGACGCATCATCGCCGTTGGCGGAGATGATGCCGTCCGTTCAATGACCTCCCCGAATACACTCCGGATCGACCTGCAGGGAAGGCTCTGCCTTCCCGGTATGATCGATTCCCACTTCCATTTCTACAGCTGGGCGCTGGGCAGGAGACATCTCGATCTGACAACCATCGATTCTCTGGCCGGTCTGCTTGGCTTGCTCACACGGACTTCCCGGGAGAAAAGCGAAACGGAATGGATCGTCGGGTGGGGGTTTAATGAAACCAACTGGCCCGAAAGCCGCGTTCCCAACCGGAAGGATCTTGACCAGGCGGTGCCGCGCCATCCAGTGGCTATCTGGCGCTGTGACACGCACCTGGCCGTTGCCAATAGCAGGGCGCTGGAAATCTGCGGGATCGATGCCAGTACCCCCGATCCCAGAGAAGGTTTTATCTGCAGAGACGCGACCGGCCATCCCGACGGTGTGCTGAAAGAAACAGCTCCCAACCTGTTGCGGGCCGCCATTCCGGGATGGGGGGACCGGGAGGAGATCCGGGAAGCCATGTGCCAGGGCATAACGGATCTGCATTCCATTGGATTGACAGGGGTCTGTGATGCCCGGCTGATGGGTGGTAAAAACGGTGCGGCGGCACTGCGTGCCTGGCAGGACCTTGATTTACGGGGGGTGCTGGGTTTGCGCTGCCAGGTGGCGATAGCAGGAGAGCGACTCGACGAAGCCATTACCCTCGGCCTGACCACCGGTTTCGGGGGGGATCGGCTCTGCATCGGACCGGTCAAATATTTTGCCGATGGTGCCATGGGTGCGCGAACAGCCTGGATGAAGCAGCCCTACCGGGATGGGGGGACCGGCATGCCGCTGACACCCATGCCCGCGCTGGCAGCCGCTGTGGAGAAAGCGGAACAAAGCGGCCTTTCTGTGATGATCCACGCCATCGGTGATCGCGCCACGGAAGAACTTTCCCACCTGTTTGTCCGTCAGGAACAACAAAGACAACACAGCGGGAAACTATCACTGACGGTACCCCACCGCATCGAACACCTTCAGATGGCTACACCCGAAACCCTGAAACGACTGGGGTCGCTGCAGAACGTTGCCGTTTGTGTTCAACCGGTCAACCTCATGGATGACATTCGTATGATCGATGAGACGGTGGGCGCGAGAGGCCGCCATGCCTATGCCCTGCGGTCAATGCTTGATGCGGGGGTATGCCTCCTGCTTGGTTCCGACTGCCCGGTGTGTGACCCCAACCCCATGCTGGGAATCTATGCTGCCGTCACCCGCCGGGGGCACGACGGCGAACCGCCGGAAGGATGGTACCCGGACCAGTGCATTTCCGTTGCGGAGGCGATTCGCGGTTATACGATCGCACCTGCCCGGGCTGCCGGGCTGGGTGATGAAATCGGGAGTATCACCCCCGGTAAAAGAGCGGATATGATTGTTCTGGACCGGGATATCTATGCCATCGATCCGCAAGAAATCAGAAAGACAGAGGTGATGCTGACGGTTTTTGACGGGGAAATTGTTTATGAGAAAAAATAGTTAAAAAAACAATTGGTTACAGTGTATTTAAAAATGGAGCCTTGATTCCCGTGGCCATTTATACTAAATTGAAACAGCAACTTGATGCAGCTCGGCCAGATGGAAGGCTGTGTCCAGGTAGTGAAATGCTGGATCAAAATATACGAGGCGATAAAAAGCAGGAACGTAAACGACGACGCAACCGTGATAGCCGTCCTCATCCAATTGAACGGTTATCTTAAAAAATGTGTAAGCAACCAATATTTATTTCAGGGAGGAATCATGCAGCGAAAATCGCGTTTTTTGGCTATCTCCATTCTATCAGCAATGCTCATGGTCTGTCTTACCCCAGGACCCTTCCATTTTGTTCCCGCTGATCTTGCCTATGGCTGATGAGGTGGCGGCAGCGGCGGCGCCGGGGGCGCCGGTGGAGGTGGTGGAAGTAGCGATAGTGGTACCAACCCCAATTCCGACACCAGGGATGAGCCGGACGGGTATGAAGATACCGGTGTGGAGGACATCGATGTTGATGTTGAAGAAACCGGTGAGGAGGATTCCGGGGAAGGCGATCCGGATGGGAGCGACGAGGCAGACGATTCTGAAACGGGTGATGATGCTGAAGGAGAAGACACCGAAGGAACCGGCGGTAGTGCGGATGGTTCGACAGAAACCGGAACGGATGGCTCAGAAACCGCGGATACCGGAACGCCGGAACCAACAACACCGAAACCACCGAAAACACCGACATACACCAGAACCCCGGAGCAGCTTGCCCAGGACGCAATCGATGACCGGGAGTTCATGGAAGTCGAGCAGGCCATCCGGCAACTGGAATCCGACCTTGCCAACATGGATGCCCAGATGGCAAACGACCTTTACACTATCGTTCGTGGCATCCAGATAGTCAACAACATCGCTGCCGGTGTCGTTATCGGCGCTTATGCGGCCACCTATGCGGCGGCAGCCGCCACATTCGGCGGAGCGGCATCCATGTCTACCCTTGCCACTACGGCAGGCTCCACAAGTGTCAGTTTGGCCTCGTGGACAAGCAGTGCTTCCCTTGCTACAGCTGTATCCACCGCCGTTGGTTCGGCATACGCGGCGACGACCAGTATTGTGGAAGAAATTGCGGACGGGACCCACAGTTTGGGCGAAAGTGCGTACAACGTCGTTACAAACACGGCCCAATCGGCTTTGGTAGGCCTTTCGGTAGGAGCTACCGCGCTTGGTAACGCCAGTGCGGCAGTACAGTCGGCTGCCAGCGAATTAATTGGTATGGGAATAAGTGAAATTCGTTCATGGTGGTAATTCCGGAAAAGGGGATATTGATAATGAATAGCAGATCGAATCTATACCATTTTTACCATACATCGCTGATCGGCTGTTTCGTTTTGCTGATGGTCGCTGTTTTATTCCTGCCGAATGAGACTGTTGCGTCAAAACCGACCAAAGAAGACCAGGCGGCCATTGCCAATCTTGTTCGTCCGGAAGTGACCCTGGCGGCAAGAGCTCTTGGTTTCGCCATGCAGGGAAGAAGGGATGCCGCATCCATCGGGCCCGTCATCTTTGATAATCCATCCGTCATTCCTGCGGTCGATCCGGTTATCCGCCGGGATGCGTTCCAGCTGACCCAAGTCGTTACCACCGCCCATGAAGCGTCCCAGAGTGATCCGGATCTCCGTTTCGCCGGCGGCGCCCTCATTCACAAGGATCGGTATGGTCGGCTCATCATGTCCAACTACACCGTCCAGTTCCGGGTGACCCCGGAAGAAAAGGTCGTCATCCAGAATGCCGCCGTATCGCAGATAGACACGCCGCTGCCGCGGGTATTTTTCTTTTATGTGCCGGCCGGCCGCGTTTCCGCAGCGATGTTGAAACAAAGCTCGTTTACCAGCCTGCTGGAACTTGTCTCCCGTAATTCGGTACCCCTATCCGGGGATCAACCGGTGGACAGATCCCTGCAGGACTATTACGTATTCGCTTTTCTGATGGAGCGATTATCACAGGATGCGGACGTAGGTATTGCCCTGGTGACCGAAGATGAAAAAAAAGAACCCGCCGCCGGAAGCGGAAACAGCAGCGGCAGTTCGGTGGGGTCGTTTTCCTTTGATATGAAGCGCAGCGTCATGGGCACTGCCGATGACAGTAAAAAATCGAAGGGATCCTCCTCCCTGCAGAGCGATGGGTGGCACGCGGCTTGGCTGCCGACCCGGTTTGCTCTGGACGGGGCTAAAACGGTTGCATTCAAAGTTCTCTACACACCCGGGAGCAATGTTCCCCGTTCGCAGCGCATCCAGCTTTTGGCCGATATGTACACCTCGAACATCAGCGATACCAACGCCGCACTGGTTATGCAAATTCAAAACGGGCTTACCGAACAGGGGTATAACCCCGGCCCGGCCAACGGACGCCTGACGCCCCAGACGGTCGCTGCCATACAAAAGTGCCAGACCGATCGTCGCCTGGTTGCCGACGGTAAACCAACAGCGGGTTTTTACCGCCTCCTTACCGGTACGCCGCAGGTGCCCATCCCGGCGGATCCCCAAAAGACCTCGGCCGCTCGCCGGCCCCCCGCCCAACCGGACACCCTGACCGTTATGAAGCTTCAGTATTGGCTTGCCAGCCTGGGCTACTACAAAGGCCCGGTCAACGGCCAGATGAACCAGGAAACCCAGAATGCCGTTGCGGCTTTTAAGAAGAAACAGCAAGCCAATGACAAGGCGGGCACGAACGCTGCCACCGACAAGCCGCAAGCCCCGCAGAAAACCGTTGCGCAAAAGCCTCAGAAAGCAGCGGCAAAGAAAAAAACAGCGCCCCAGCCGAAA